>CANIAI010000007.1 GCA_947465275.1 Acidobacteriota bacterium
ACCGGGCTCACGGCCGAGCAGTTCATCGTCTGCCTCCAGAACCACGACCAGGTGGGGAACCGCGCGACCGGCGACCGGCTGCACGCCGGCGTCGATGCGGCGATCTGGCGCGCGGCCACCGCGCTACTGCTGCTCGGGCCGCAGACGCCGCTCCTCTTCATGGGGCAGGAGTGGGCGGCCTCGTCGCCCTTCCTGTATTTCACCGCCCATGACGCCGCACTCGGCGAGGCGGTCACCCGCGGCCGCCGGGACGAGTTCGGCACGTTCGCCTCGTTCACCGGTGCAGCGGCCGACCTGATTCCCGACCCGCAGGCGCTGACGACCTTCCACGCGAGCTGCCTGCGCTGGGACGAGCGCGACCAGCCCGACCATGCCCGCGTGCTGGCGCTCACCCGCGCGCTGCTGGCCCTGCGCACCGCCACCCCGGCCGCGGCCGGCGACCGCGCGACGGCACAGGCGATCGATGACGAGCTCCTCGCGTTCACGCGCGGACCGCTGCTGGTGCTCGTGCGGCTGTCGGGACACGGCAGCGTCGTGTTGCCCGACGGGGACGGGCCTCCGCTCGAGATTGCGCTCTCCACCGAGGATCCGGCGTTCGTGCCCGACCCGTGCCCCGTGGTGAACAGCGACGAGCACCCGGTTCAGGTGGTGTTCCATCGACCGGGCGCGGTCGTGCTCCGCAGCCGGCCGTGATGTCGGCCTTGCGCTTGCACCGCGACGGATCACACCCGAGCACACACCCCGTTGACGGAGGCTGACGCATGGCAATGGACACGATCGAGGAACTCTTCGAGCACGAGCTGAAGGACATCTACTCCGCCGAGCACTCGTTGCTCGAGGCGCTGGACCAGATGGCCAGTGAGAGCCAGGAGAAGGACATCAAGAAGGCGTACCAGCAGCACCGCAAGGAGACGCAGGGGCAGATCAAGCGGCTCGACAAGATCTTCAAGTCGCTCGGACAGTCGCCCGAGGCGGAAACCTGTCCGGGCATCGAGGGGCTCATCAAGGAGAAGAAGGTCTTCATGCGCGAGAAGCCTTCGCCGGAGCTGCTCGAGTTCTACAACATCGGCGCGGCCCAGAAGACCGAGCGGTACGAGATCACCGCGTACGAGAGCCTGATCGACATGGCCGGCAAGCTCGGGCTGCAGGACGCGGTCGGCCTGCTCGAGGAGACGCTGCAGGAGGAAGAGGCGACGCTCAACAAGTTGAAGGCGATCGCGTCCGAATTCGACGTCGAGGACGAGGACGAGGCCGAGATGGAGGACGAGCAGGACGAACAGCCGGTGTGACATTTTTCGCGGCACACCGGCACCTCCGACAGACAGGCGTGATCGCGCGGGATTCACAGGGGACGCGCGGTCACGCTTGTTACAATGGCCGGGGCCTGCACGCGGCCCCGCGTGCCTGCGGTTCGCCCTCGACGTGCGAGGGCCGGCCGCGCCGGAAGATGGTGTGAACGATGGCCAAGAAGAAGAGTCCTGATCCCGCTGCCGCACCCGCGCCCCGTCCCCGCGCCGCGGCGAGCACCCCGAAGAGCACGACCCGAAAGAAGAGCGCCTCTGCCGCCGGCAGCCTCGTGATCGAGCAGACGGTCACGCGCATCACCTACACGCCGTCGGCCGACGAGATTGCCGAGGCGGCGTACCATCGCTTCCTCAGCCGTGGCGGTCACCACGGCGGCGATTTCGACGACTGGCTCGAGGCCGAGCGCGAACTGCGCGAACGCCAGGGGTGAGCCCGACGAGCTGACATCCGGCGCGCACGGCCGGCGCCGCGGGAGCCGCACGTGAAGCACCATCAGCGGTGGCACGACGATCCGGCGCGCGTGCGGCCGATGCTCGCGACGCTGGGCGAGGCGCCGCTCCAGTCCGGGAGCTGGGCGTACGAACCGAAGTACGACGGCATCCGGGCGCTCATCGCAATCGAGCCGTCGGCCGGGTCTCGGGGCTCGCTGCCGCGCGTCCGCATCTGGTCGCGCCTCGGCAACGAGAAGGGCGCGCAGTTCCCGGCGCTCGTCGAGGCGCTCGCCCACGCCACGCGGCAGGTCACCACGCCGCTGCTCGTCGATGGGGAGATCGTCGCCCTCGATACGGATGGCGAACCCGTCGGCTTCCAGCACCTGCAGCGAGGGTCGACCGACCTCGCCTTCATGGCGTTCGACCTGCTGCGCCAGGGCGCGGACGACCTGCGCGGCGAGCCGCTGCGTGTGCGCCGCGCACGGCTCGATGCGGTATGGCCGCACACCCCACGAGGCGCGGGCCGACTGAGCGAACAGATCGTCGGGGGCGGCGAGGCCCTCTTCGCCAGGGCGCGGCAACTCGGGTGGGAGGGCATCATCGCCAAGCGGGTCGACGCCCCGTACGCCACCGCCCGCCGCTCGCCCGACTGGATCAAGGTGAAGCTCGTGCGGCACCAGACCTGCGTCGTCGGCGGCTGGACCGAACCGCGTGGCGCGCGCCGGCACTTCGGCGCCCTGCTGCTGGGCGTGTACACCACCGAGGGCCGGCTGCAGTACATCGGGCACACCGGCACCGGCTTCAGCGAGGCCGAGCTCGCGCGGGTCGCGTCGCGGCTCCGGCCGCTCGAGATTCCGCGGTCGCCGTTCTCCCCCGTGCCGAAGACCAACGAGCGCCCCCACTGGACCACGCCGTCGCTCGTCGCCGAGGTGAAGTTCACCGAGTGGACGGCCGACGACAAGCTGCGCCATCCGACCTACCTGGGGCTGCGCGACGATGTGCGGCCCGAGACCGTGGCGCGTGAGCCGCAGACGCCGCAGCAACCGGCCTCGCCGCCACCCGGACGCGCGAGACGCGCGGCAGCGACGATGCCGTCGCGGCCGCGTGCCGCCGACGTCCCGGCGGGCGGTGAGTCGGTACAGGGACTCCTGGATCAGCTCGACACCATCCAGGAGGCCGGCGGCCGCGGCGTGCTGCAGTTCGCCGACGGCGCGCGGCTCGACGTCACCAATCTCGGGAAGGTGTTCTGGCCCGAGCTGAAGCTCACCAAGGGCGACCTCTTCCGCCACTACGTGCGGGTCGCGCCGGTCATCCTGCCGGTGCTCGACGGCCGTCCGCTGGTGATGAAGCGCTACCCGAACGGCATTGCCGGACAGCCGTTCTACCAGCACCGCGCCACCGAGCGCATCCCGGCGGCCGTGCAGGTGGCCACGGTGCAGGCGGGCGACGAGGAACGGCCGCACGTCATCGGCGGCACGCTGCCGTCCCTGCTCTACACCGTCCAGCTCGGCGCGATCTCGCAGGACCCGTGGTTCTCGCGCGTCGGGTGGGAAGGCATCGTCGATCACGTCGCCCTCGACCTCGATCCGCCCGATGGCATGCGCTTCCGGCGCGTGCTCGACCTGGCGTGCTGGATTCGCGACGAGCTCGAGACCCTGGGCGCGGTCGGGGTGCCGAAGACCTCCGGCTCCGGCGGGCTGCACGTCTACGTGCGGATGCCCCCCGGCACGCCGTACGACGCCGGGTTGCTGTACGCGCAGATCGTCGCGACGATGGTGGCGCGCAAGCACCCGAAGGCCGCGACCGTCGAGCGGTCGATTGCGGCCCGCGGCAACCGCATCTACGTCGACTACCTGCAGAACATCCAGGGGAAGACGCTCGCGAGCGCCTACAGCGTGCGCGCCAACCCGTTCGCCGGCGTGTCGACGCCGCTCACCTGGGACGAGGTCGAGGCCGGGGTGTCACCACGCGACTTCACGCTGTCGTCGTTCCCAACACGGCTGGCCGACGCCGGCGACCTCTGGTCGACGTTGCGCGCGAGCCCCCCGGCGGACCTCCGCGCGGTGCTCCGCTACGCCGAGCCGGTCGGTACGTCGGGCGCATCCACGGTGCGGACGACGAGCGCCACGACGAAGGGGAGCGCCAGGGGGAAGACGAGCGCCACGACGAAGGCGCGCGGCACACGGAAGGCGCCGGCGAAGACACACACCTCGAAGACGACGCGCTGAGCCCGTACGCGCGTCGCCCCCGGAAACGGCGCCGGGCCGTGACCGGGGGCGATGTCGTTCAGCTGCGCCGGGCGTCAGCGCGAGCGCCACCCCGCGTGGCCGATCTCGCGCTCGCCGGCATCGAGCGTTTCCTCGTCGTCCTCATCGGCCTCGAGGTCGTCGTCTTCGTCGTCCTCGAACTCCTCATCGTCCGCACCGCGGACGTCGTCCTCGAGCGGCTCGTCCCGCTCCTGCTCGTCGCGTTCTGCCATGGGTGCCTCCGCGACTCCTCCGTAGCAACGGGAGTACCGTGCACCCCCGTGCTATGATTTCTCGTTGTTGCCGCGCCCGTAGCTCAGCTGGATAGAGCGCCGGACTTCGAATCCGTAGGTCGCAGGTTCGACTCCTGCCGGGCGCACCAGTTCTTCCGGCTGGTCCCCCGGTTCGCGGCGACTGACAATTGAACGACCTCCCCACGACACGCGCCCGTAGCTCAGCTGGATAGAGCGTTCGCCTCCGGAGCGAAAGGCCGCAGGTTCGAATCCTGCCGGGCGCACCGCCTTCCCTTCCACCACGGCACACTGCTCCCGCAGACCCGCAAGGCCTGCACGGCACTGCGCTCGACGGCCCATGAGTTCCTGACCGGTCCGGGCCAGTTGACGCGGATTTTTCCTCGCGTGCGCTAAAGGGGAGCTGTTGCCGACCGATAGCTGAGCTGTGCGCGACGCACAGGGGCTTCCCCGTTACCCGAATCCCGACTCCACGCAGGCCGACCCCGTCGAGACCGACCGCGATCGCACGCGCGAACTGCAGCAGCTGCAGCGGGCGCTCGACCAGCATGCGCTCGTCTCGATCACCGACCCCAACGGGACGATCCTCTACGCGAACGACCACTTCTGCGATGTCTCGGGCTACGCGAGGGACGAGCTGATCGGCCGGACGCACCAGATGCTGGCGAGCCAGACGCATTCAAGGGCGTTCTGGACGCATTTCTGGGCAACTATCCGCGCCGGCCGCAGCTGGCGCGGCGAGATCTGCAACCGGGCGAAGAGCGGCGCGCTCTTCTGGGTGGCCGCGACCGTCACGCCGCTGATGGGGCGCGACGGCAAGCCGACGCGCTACATCGCCATCCGCACTGACATCACCGAGCAGAAGGCCGCCGAAGAGGCACTGCGAGACGCCCGCGACGCCGCCGACCGCGCGAACCGCGCGAAGAGCGACTTCCTGGCGAGCATGAGCCACGAGATCCGCACGCCGATGAACGGCGTGATCGGCTTCGCCAACCTGCTGCTCGAGACGGCACTCACCGAAGAGCAGAAACAGTACGCCGCCATCATCGCGTCGTCCGGGGCGACGCTGATGACGATTCTCGACGACATCCTCGACTTCTCGAAGGTCGAGGCGGGGAAGCTGACCCTCGAGCCGATCCCGGTCGACCTGCCGCGGCTGCTCGCCGAATCGCTCGCCCTCATGGAGGCACGGGCGCGCGAGAAGCAGCTCGGGCTCGTCCTCCACGGCGAGCCAGGGCTGCCGGCGCGCGTGCTGGCCGACCCCGGACGGCTGCGTCAGGTGCTGCTCAACCTGCTCGGCAACGCGGTGAAGTTCACCGAGCGCGGCGAGGTGCGCCTGCGGGCCGTGCGGCTCGACGACCACCTGCGCTTCTCGGTCGAGGACACCGGCATCGGCATCCCCGCCGACGTGCTGCCGCAGCTGTTCCAGAGTTTCACGCAGGCCGATCGCTCGACGACCCGGCGCTTCGGCGGCACCGGGCTGGGACTCGCGATCTCGAAGCGGCTCGTGCAGCTGATGAAGGGCGACATCGTCGTCGAGAGCACGCCCGGCGCGGGCTCGACGTTCCACGTGATCGTCCCGTATGTGGCGGTGCCGGATGCTCCCGCGCTCACCCCGTCGTCGTCCCCGGCGGCCGCATCGGCCCAGCGCTTCGACGGCCTGCGCGTGCTCGTGGCCGAAGACAACCCCGCCAACGCGCTGCTCACCTCACGGCTGCTGACGAAGGCGGGCTGCCATCTCGACGTCGCCGGCAACGGAGAACTCGCGGTCGCGCAGTGGGGACGGGCGCGTTACGACCTGGTGCTGATGGACTGCCAGATGCCGCTGATGGACGGCTTCGAGGCGACCCGCACCATCCGCGCCCTCGAGGCGCAGGACCCCTCGATCGGTCGCACGCGCATCGTCGCCCTCACCGCCGGCGTGCTGACGCACGAGCGCGACGCCTGCCGCGAGGCGGGGATGGACGACATCCTGTCGAAGCCGCTCCTCCGCGCCGCGCTCATGGCCTGTCTCGAGACCGCGTCAACGCTGCGGGCCAGTCGCGCCGCCTGAGGGCGCGCGGGCGCCGCCGACGGGCCGCATGGACGGATTCGCAGGCGCGGGGACAGCCTCGTGCGCGCGGGGACGGTCGTGAGTGGGGAGGGGGTGCTGGCCCGCTGACGCGCGAGGCGCAGCCGGAACCAGGAGAGAAGAAGAAGAAGCTGGGGGAGCGGTGAGTAACGCCGTCGACCTCAGTCGGCGGCGTCCCTCGGTGGTGCGTGCCTCTTCTTACGAGAGGCGGACGTTTTCGGCGCGCGGGCCCTTCGGACCCTGGCCCACGTCAAACGTCACGTTCTGGCCCTCGCGCAGCGAATCGAATCGCTCGGAGCAGGCGGACGAGTGGAAGAAGTACTCGGTGCCGTTTTCGGCGAGGATGAACCCGAAACCCTTGTCAGAGACAAGACGCTTGATCGTGCCAGTCGTGGATGCCATTCGAAGTTACCTGCGGTCTTTCAGACGTTCGTGAGTGAGTGTTACAGAGATAGAGAGCGTACCGCACTTTCGGCTGAAATGCCGGAAAACCTTACAGCTGAGCAAGAAAAAGGCATTTCTACCCCCGATCGACCCGCGCCAGCGGCGACCCGGCAGGGCCGGAAATGACGCTGCCGTCGGTCCGGAAGCGCGATCCATGGCAGGGACAGTCCCAGGTCTGCTCCGCCGGGTTCCACCCCACGATGCATCCCATGTGCGTGCAGACGGCCGATCGCGTCGTCACCCCGCCGTGCTCGTCACGGTAGACCGCGAGCATCTGTCCGCCCTGCTCGATGATACGGCCCTCGCCGCGCGGCACCGCACGGGTCGACCGCCCATCCGCGCCGGCGAACCGGCCGCGCACGAGGTAGTACGGATAGTCCTTGTTCTCCTTCAGGTAATCCCACAGCGGACGCCCGAGGATCGAGCGATCGACGTCGAACAGCTCGGCCCACGGGTTCCGCTGCCCCGTGATCAGGTCGGCCATGATCATCGCGGATACGGTGCCGAAGGTCAGGCCGTTGCCGCCGTAGCCGGTCGCCGCATACTCCCCCGCCGTCATCTCGCCGACGTATGGAAGGCCGTCGGGGGTCGAGATGACCTGCCCCGACCAGCGGTGCGACAGCTCGGCCTCGGGAATCAGCGCCAGGAGCCCCCGCTCGAGTCGCTCGAAGCAGCCGCGCGTATCGGGTTCCTGGCCCGTCTTGTGATCCTCGCCGCCGTAGATCACCACGTCGTGGTCACGCTCGGGTGCCAGACGCAGGTAGCGGTACGGCGTCGCCGTGTCCCACCAGAGGGCGTCGGGCACGCGCCCCTTGGGCACCCGCGCCGCGACGACGTAGGTCGTGTAGAGCGCGAGCTTCGTCTGCAGCAGGGTGTACCGCGTCATCCCGGCGGCGCCGACCTGTGGGTTGTGGGTCGCGATGACGACCTGGCCGCAGGTCACCGACCCTCGCGCCGTCTTCACGGCGCGCGGCTCGTCGACAAACGCCGTCACCTCGCTCTCTTCGAAGATCTGTCCGCCGGCCGCCTCGATCGCCCGCGTCAGACCCGCCAGGTACCTGGTGATGTGCAACCGGCGCTGGTGTTCGACGTGCATGCCGGGCGTCCCCATCAGCGGCACGCGCTCGAGGTACGAGGCGTCGAACCCCAGTTCCCGCGCACGCGCCGCGTCATCCTGCAGCGCCGGCACCTCGCGGTGGCTGTCCACGCCGGTCGGCGCGTGCAGGTAGCCGTCGACCACCCCAAGGCCGGCGTCCATCTCATGCTCCGCGACGATGGCATCGATGCGATGGATGGCCGCGAGCCCCGCGTCCCACACGGCCTGCGCGTGCGCCTCGCCGAACTGCGTCACCAGTTCGGAAAGACGAGCATCGGTCACCATCGTCACGTGCGCGCTCGTGCAGCCGCTGTCGCCCTGCGCGCACCGGCGCCGCTCGAGAACCACGACCCGCCGCCCCTCACGGGCCAGCAGGTACGCGGTCGTCAGCCCCGTGATGCCGCCGCCGACCACGGCAACGTCGGCCACGAGGTTGGTGTCGAGGGTGGGGAACCGCGGCAGGGATCCGGTGGTGCTCCAGTAGGGGGATGACGACGCAGGCTGCGCGCTCATGAAAACGCGCGCGTGCAGAATCCGCGCCCGATTTCGGTCGCCGACGGGCTTGAGCGTTGAGCTTTACGACGGAGAGTGTCGATGAGACCGCAGCCAGGAGCTACGGTTCAGCGCAGGACGCGCGACGTGCCAGGTAAGAGTGGTGAGCCGAGTAGGAATCGAACCTACAACCCGCAGATTAAGAGTCTGCTGCTCTGCCAATTGAGCTATCGGCCCATTCGAGGGGCATCGCAGTGCCCGTGAGCACCGCAACAGCCCCTGATTGTATGGCCCTTCGCCCTGTCGCGCAAGAGCAGAGCTGCGGCGTCGCTCAATTCACCGCGTCCGGCTTGCGGATCGTCCAGATGTTGCCGCAGTGCTCGCACCGCAGGTAGAGCACGTATTCAGTGCGGAGCATCACCTTGGCCGGCCCGCGGGCGCACTGCGCGCACGGCAGGATCTCGAGCCGGTTCGACCGGCGCTCGGCACGCGCTGGCGGCGGGGGATCTGATTCCGGATCCGATTCGGGAGAGGACATCGGCTCTTCTCGTGTACGCGCGGTTGGCGCCTCTCGCGGCTCACACCTGCCGCGCGCGGCCTCCAGCCACCCGGACGTTGCACGCAAATCGCTCGGGTGAGCCCGCGGACCGCGGTGCGGAGCAGCCACGAACAGCTCGCGAGCAGCGGAGAGCTCTGACTCCCGTGCCATCTCTCGAGATTCCGCCCCTCACACTGTGCACCGGCAGAAAACGAGTGTGCACCGAGCCCCTCGACGTCCAACCTGTGCCCCTTGACGAGCAATATCGCCGACAAACGCTGTGCCGCGAGGGGGTCTGCGAGCCGATCGAGGGGTCGAACACGGACAGTGAGGGGTCGCACACGAACAGTGAGGGGTCAGACGCGAAGATCGAGGGGTCTGAGACGCGCAGTGAGGGGTCAGACACGACACGCGTGCCCTCGCCAGCCCAGAGTGGGCCATCCCCGATCGGCTGAGGTCGCACGATCTTCACAGTAGGGGCGATCCCCGGTGACCACGCCTGCGCGTAGCCGGTTGTGGCGGTATCCTCTCGAGACCCTGTGTCGCATTACCCTATTGCTCCGCTCGCCTGTGCCTCCGCTGACGGCTGGTTCGACGGCAGCCGCGCGCTGCTCTCGATGGCCACGCTCCCGGACACCGCGCTCGTGTTCCTGCACGGGTGGGGCGGCTCCGCGTCCGAGACCTGGGAGGCATTCCCCGAGGCGATCCGCCTCTCGCCACGCACCGCGCAGGTCGACGCCTTCTTCCTGCAGTACCCCAGTCGCGAGCACCGCGTCGCCTTCTGCGCCGCGCCGGTCAGCGCGATCCTGCGTGACCTCCTGCGACACCCGCTCGAACGGGTGGTCGCCGGCGCCCTGCCGCCCGGTGCGACCCGTCCGCCGTTCATCTACAGCCGCGTCGTGCTGATCGGGCACTCGATGGGCGCGGTCGTGGCGCGGCGCGCCGTGCTCGACGTGCTCGAGGAACTCACCGAGGACGATCGGTCGCGCCTCCGGATGCTCTTCTTCGCGCCGGCCCACGCGGGGTCGTCACTTCCGCGCCTGCTGACGTCCGGGCTCGGGCTCGACTGGCTGCCGGGCGGCGCGCTCGTGGGGGCCGCGCTCACCAGCTATTACGTCTCGCTGCAGGATCTCTCCGAGGGCAGCCCCTGCCTCGCCGCCCTCGCCGAGGACGCGCGGGTGGCGCGGATGGCGGCGGTCCCCGGCGCGCTGTCAGCCGCCGACACGCCCGGCCACCTGCGTGCGCGGGTCTGGCATGCGCGCGACGACAAGGTGGTCAACCAGGATCGCTTCGACGCCGACTGGCCGCTGCAGCCGGTGATGGGACGCGACCACCGGTCGATCTGCAAGCCGGCGGTCGGCTACAGCCGTCCGGTGGAGGCGGTGCATGCGATGCTCGACGAGGTGCTGCCGCTATGACGACCTTCTCGGCCGCCGCGCTGCACCGCATCGTGGCGTGCGCCGCCGGTCCCACCCTCAACACCACCGACCCCGTCGCCACGCTGCAGCGCCTGGTCGCCGAGTCGCGATTCCGGTGGCCGACGAGCGGCCTCGACGAATTCGTCTCGGACGACGACGAGGCGCTGTGGGGATCGGTCTCGGCCGCCCGCGTGCTGATGATTGCCGGACTGGTCGAGATCGCGCTCGAGATCGGTTACCTCAACCCGACACAGCTCACACCGGGCACCTGGCAGAACCTCGCCGCCGCCTTCCGCAGCTTCGATGACGCGGTGCTCGTGCCGGCGCTCGATGGTCCCCGCTCGCGGCACCAGGGCGCGCTCTCGATCGACGACAGTCGCGTGTACCTGTTCCGCCGCCTGGTCGGACGCTTCTCGGGCCCGCCCGCGGCCGCCCCGGTGCCGACGGCGCTCGCGGTGGCGACGATGGACGGCTTCGTGAACCTCACGAGCCAGCTGCAGCACGACGCGGCCCTCCGGCTCTTCCTGCTGCAGACGCACAGCAGCGTGCGCGCGCTGGTGCAGGACGAGGACACATCGTTCCTGCTGTCACCCCGGCACTTCGCGGCCGCCTGCGCGACAGGGCACGTCGGCGAGAAGCCGGTGACCGGCATCGAGGGCGGACTCTCGGCCCTCCGCTTTCTCTCGTGGCTGGCCGACCTGCTCGATGCAGCCGACCCGCGCCTGGCCGACGACTTCGTGCGACACGCGCACTGGGCCCACAGCATCGAGCGCGTCTCGCAGCGGCTGGGCACGTGGGCCGACACGATGAGCGAGTGGACCGTGGGGCCGCGTGACGCCTCGGGTGAGGCCGCGTGGCGTCGCTACGGCGTGCACGTCTTCGACCGGCTGCAGCAGCACCAGGCGCACCTCGGGATTCCACCACTGACCCCGCAGCTCTATTTCGACGTGTCGTTCGGCTCGGCGCTCGGGCAGGTGCGCACGGTCGAGGGGCTGACGGCGCACACGGATGATCTCGTCGCGGCCGGGCGCGTCGGCGCGGCCCGCCGCCTCGCGGCCGATGCCGCCGCCGCGGTGCACCTCGACACGACGGAGCTGGCCCTCAAGCGCGAAGCGGCCCGCCAGGAGGGGGCGCCCGACGCGTCGCTGCCCGACTGGACGGGGCCCGCCTGGCACCTGCTCGCGATGTGCGACGTGCTCGCCACGTTCGACGACCTCGACACCGCCGCCGCGTACGCCGCGCCGATCCATGCGCGGGCACACCGCGAGGGGTTGGCCCACGCGCTGGCGCTCGACACCACCGGCGCCCTGCTGCGCACCGCGCGCCTGACCGGACTCGCCACGGCCGCGCGCACGATGAACGCCTGACGCGCGGCGCGGCAAAACCCGCACGGCACCGCGGGCTTCTTCGCGGCTCGACCCGGTGATCGCGCCCTGCCCTCGGCAATGACGCCGTCACACGCACCGGCACACGCTGGCGCGGAGCTTGCGATGGAGCGGGCAACACACGAAGCGCCCCGGGCTGCGCGTTAACCTCCTCGCACTCCGCACGCCATGGGACACCGGCCGCACATCACGTGCACCCGCCGGTGAGGCCGCCGGTCGCCACAGGCACCGCAGGCCACGAGGGGATGGCCCCCGCGGCGCACGTGTCCGTCAGCCCGCCGACGTCCGCGACATCGGGGTGCCTCCGGTTCTGGCAGCCGACGCCTGTAGACGGCGGCCCGGGTGTCACGCTCGCCGGCGACTGACGGTCATTCCCCCCATCGGGTGCACGCCCCGCGTACCTCTGTGCACGCAGCCCTACAGTGGGCGCCACGTCTGCCGATTCCCCACGGGCAGAACACGTGATGCGCCCCCGCGATCACTCCTCGGCCCCCGCTCGCAGCGAACGCTGGTACTGCCTGTTCCTCGTACTGGCCGCCGTCACCGTGTTGATGGTCTCCACGAGCCTGTTCCTCCATCACCGTCAGACCACCCTCTACCAGCACGCCACGGTGCGCAACCAGGCGTGGGCGAGCCGGCTGACCGAACTGTCGACGGTGCGCCGACTGCTCACCGAACTCGATGCGCCCGGCAACGACGTGTTCGTGTCGCGCGACGTCGCCCGCGAGCGCCAGCGGCTCGCGCGGGCCGCGACCGCGCTGGAGACGCAGGTCGAGGCGATGCAGGGGGAGCTCTCCCGCAGCGCCGGACCTGACGCCCGGGCGGTGCGGGCGGCGCTCGAGGCGGTCACCGACGAGGCCGACGCCCTGATCGGTCACGCGCAGCACACGTTCGCCCTGCTCCAGGACGGGCGCCTGCTGCAGGCCGCCCTCGCGATGGCCGCCATGGATCAGGCGCACGCGAACGCCGGGAGCGCGGTCGCGGCGGTGGAGACACGCGTCCGCGACATCCAGGCCGCCGGCCTGCAGGCCCAGGCGACCGAGATCGCCGGCCTGCGACGCTACGAGTACGCCCTGGCCGCGCTCGCCTTCGCCGTGGCGGTCGGTTTCGTGCTCTATGCGTGGTCGCTCAGTCGGGGCCTGCGCCGGGCCGCGGCCGAGCGGGAGCGTCACCTCGCGGCGGTGCAGGTGAGCGAGCAGCTCACCCGCGCGATCGTCGAGTCGGCGCAGGACGGCATCTTCACTTGTGACCCGCAGGGGGCGCTGCGGTCGGTGAACCCCGCGCTCGCGGCGATGGTCGGCGAGGAGGCCGCGTCACTCGTCGGCTCCCCGATCACGCGCCTGCTGCCAGACTTCGTGCCCGACGCCGTCTCGCTCGGGGCATACCAGGACAGCCCGCATCCCGAGCCGCCGACGCTGACGCTGCTGGCGTTGGACGGCACGGAGCGCGCGGTCGAGGTCAGCGCCTCGCGCATCGAGACGGGCGACGGGCCGCTCGTGAGCGGGGTCGTCCACGATGTGACGGAAGCACGCCAGCTGGCGATCGCGCGCGAGCAGGCGACGCGCGCCGCCGAGGACGCGAGCCGCGCGAAGAGCGCCTTCGTCGCGAACATGAGCCACGAGTTGCGCACGCCGCTGAACGCCGTCATCGGCTACAGCGAGATGCTGCTCGAGACGGCCGAGGACCGGAAGGACACCGAGTCGGTTGGCGACCTCCGGAAGATCCAGGGCGCCGGCCGTCACCTGCTCGGGTTGATCAACGACGTGCTCGACCTGTCGAAGATCGAGGCGGGTGCCGCCACGCTCGAGTGGCAGGTCACCCAGATCCCCCAGTTGCTGCGGCAGGTCGAGGGCACCGTGTCTCCGCTCGCGCGGCGCGGCGGCAACCGGCTGATCGTCCGGTCGGACGTCGAGATCGGCCCCGTGCTCACCGACCAGCAGAAGGTGCGGCAGATCCTGGTCAACCTCGTCGGCAACGCCTGCAAGTTCACGAAGGACGGCACGATCACCATCGCGGCCGCGGTCACCGGCGAGGAACCGCCGCGAGTCACGATCAGCGTGTCGGACACCGGCATCGGCATGACCGCCGACCAGACGGCCCGCCTCTTCCAGCCGTTCGTGCAGGCCGACCAGTCGACCACGCGGCGCTTCGGCGGCACCGGCCTCGGTCTCGCGCTCTCGCGTCAGTTCGCGCACCTGCTCGGCGGCGACATCGAGGTGACGAGCGACGCCGGCGCCGGCTCGTGCTTCGTCCTCACGCTGCCGCTGCGACGCCCGGAAGACGCGCGCGACGCGGCCTGAGTCGCTGTCGGTCGGGCACGCACCACCGAACCCACGACACGGTCGCGCTTCGCCGCACCCATTCTGCCGGTAGAATGTGGGCGATGCGCGGGCACGAGCCGGGCGCCCGACTCCACGCGTCCGAATGGCTGCACGACGACCCAATCCGACCCGATCCGGCTCCGGCGCCTCGCTCGCCCGATGGACGCTGCTCGTCGGCGTGGCCGTCGCGGTCACGGTGCTCGCGGCGCTGTTCCGGTACAACAATCCGGATGACACCGTCGTCGGCCTGAGCGACGACCACTTCTACTACGCCATCCGCGGCTGGCAGATCTGGCTCGGCGAGTGGCCCGACCGCGACTACGTCGACGCGGGCGCCCCGCTCGCCTCCGCGATCTCGGCCGCCCTGCGCGCGGCCAGTGCCTACGGGGTCTGGCCCGAGTACACCTTCAGCACGCTGGCCCTCGCGCTCGGCGCCGGTCTCACCTGCCTCGCGGCCGCGCGGGCCTCGAACTCGACGGTGCTCGGGGCGCTGGCGGCCGGCTTCCAGGTGGCGCTCGCGCCGCGCCTCTACAACTACCCGAAGATCGTCGTCTACGCCGTCGCCATCCCGCTGATCTGGTTCTGGATCGACGGGCCGCGCCGCGGCCGCACCTGGTTGCTCGCGGGGGTGACGGCCGTCGCCTTCCTGCTGCGTCACGACCATGGCGTGTACGTGGCGGGCGCCGTCGGCCTGGCGCTGCTCCTGACCAGGACGATTCCGTGGCGCGACACCCTGCGGCACGGCGCGACGTACGTGCTGGCGACGGGGCTGCTGCTCGCGCCCTACCTCGGCTACCTGCAGCTGCACGGCGGCGTCGTCACGCACATGGAGACCGGCTACCGCTGGAGCGAACGCGATCGCGGCCGCGCCCCGCTGGTGCTGCCCGCCTTCGACTGGCGGCGACCCAGCGACCCCGTGCACGACGACGCGCCGGCGGCCGAGTGGTGGAACCACGCGCCATTCCCTGAGCTGTCGGCGCACGGTCCGTGGTGGCTCTTCTGGCTCGCGGTGCTGCTGCCGATCGCCTCGGCGCTGCTCCTGCTGCTGCGTCCGCCCGAGGCGATGCGCTGGCCGTCCGAGCCGGTGAAGATCGGCGTCGTGATCGCCCTCGGCCTCGCGCTCGACCATGGCTTCCTGCGGGGCAACCTGCCGGTGCGCATCCCCGACGTGTCGGTGCCGATCGCCATCCTCGGCGCATGGGCCGCGGCGACGGTCGGACGCACCGTGCGCGCGGGCCGCCTCGAGATGCTGGGCCGGTCGTGGCACGTGCCGGGACTGCTGCGGCTGGTCGTGCAGCCGGTGACGCTCGCGCTGGCGCTGGTCACGCTGGTCATCCTGATGCCGACGCTCCGGGAAGGACTCGAGGCGAGCAGCCTGCTGCAGGGTCCGGAGCGCATTCGGCGCGACGCCGTCGAGGTCACGGCCAGGCTCGGACAGGTGTGGGACCTCGAGCGCTGGGCGACGATGTCGCCACGCACCGACGTCCAGCTCGCGCGCTACGTCGCGGCCTGCTCCGCCCCCGACGACCGGGTGCTCGTCACGCCGTACATGCCAGCGGTCGTCGGACTCGCGCAGCGCGGCTTCGCGGGCGGCCAGGGCGACCTGCGCGCCGGTTTCACCGCCACCGACGCGGAACAGGCGCTCACGCTGGCCCGGTTGCGCGACCAGTCGGTGCCCATCGTCATCGGTCCGCCGCCGGAGGAGTGGGACGGCTTCCGCACCAGCTTCCCGGCGATCGCCGCCTGGCTCGACAGCCACTACCTGAACCACGGCGAGCGCCACGTCGGCGACAGCGCCTCGGTTACCCTCCTGACGGCACGCGACCGCCACGCGACGCGCACCTGGAACCCGCTGCGCGCCCCCTGCTTCCGCTGAAGCAGCGGCGCGGTTACCGGGCGGCTCGCACGGGCGGGGCGGGGGCGCCGGGCGGCGGCTCCGGGTGCTGCGGCCGGGAACGCTCGCTCCGCTCGTACCCCGTCGCCGTCCGAGCGCGTAGTTCCGGATCCGCTGCCCCCACTGTGAGGCGCGAGACACAGGCGAGCTGATTCCTGCGGCGGCGGTCGCATGGGCGGAACGCGCTAGAATCCGCAACGCAGGAGGCGACCGTGCCGATTCGTGATTACCGCATCATCGTCGACACGCCCGCCGAGAAGGCGCGCCTCGGCTTCGAGGCGATCGCCGACGCGCTCGCGCAGTCGATCGCCCAGAGCACGCCGCGGTTCGCGGTCGGCATCTTCGGTCCGTGGGGCTCGGGGAAGACGACGCTGATGCAGGCGGTGCGCGGCAAGCTGCAGCCGTTCCAGACCATCGCCGTCGACTTCAGCGCGTGGCGCTACGAACGCGAGGAGCACCTGCTCGTCCCGCTGCTCGACACGATTCGCGAGGCGATGGTCGAGTGGGTCGATCGATACGCGGCGGTGGCGCCGGCCGTCGAGTCGCCGTCGACGCGCCAGCAGATGCAGGACGCCGTGCTCGACACGGCGAGGACGGTCGGCAAGGTGATCACCTCGCTGGTCGCGGGGCTGAGCGTGAAGGTGGGCATCCCCGGCGCGCTCGACCTCTCGTTCGAGGCAAACAAGGCGCTGGCCAAGGGCAAGGAACTGAGCACGCCCGGTGACGTCCGCACCCCGCTGGAACGGCAGGTGGCGCGCCGCTCGGAACCTGACTTCCCGCAGTCGATCTACCACGGCTGCTTCCGCGAGCTGAAGCGCGCGTTCGACTCGCTGCGCACGACCGTCGCGATGGTCCGGCCGGCGCACGACCTCCGTTTCGTCATCTTCGTCGATGACCTGGATCGCTGCCTCCCGCAGGGTGCGCTCGAGGTGCTCGAGGCGATCAAGCTGTTCTTCGAGACGGAAGGGTTCGTCTTCGTGGTCGGCCTCGACCGCTCGATCGTGGAGCGCTTCATCGAGCAGCGGTACGTGCAGCCGCAGGGATGGACGACCACGCCGGGGGCGGCCGGCGGCAGCCCGATCGTCGTCCCCGAGAAGCGGACGGCGCTGCTCTCGGGCGCCGACTACATCAAGAAGATCTTCCAGGTGCCGTACACGCTGGCGCCGGTGCAGCTGTCGCAACTCGACGACCTGCTCGACGGCATCGTCGATGACGGGAAGCTGCCGCCCGATCAGGGATATGACCTGCGCACCCGTGTGGCGCAGCACCTGCGCGTCGCACAGGGTGAGGTCGCCGTGAACCCGCGCGAGGTGAAGCGCTACATCAACGCCTATGTGATGCAGATGAAGATACGGCCGACGCTCGATGCCGACGTCGTGCTCACGCTGCAGACCATTCGGGCGCGCAACGACTGGGAGATGGTCAACCAGGCGCTGGCGGTGCATCGCGGCGAACTGCTGCGGGTGCTGGGCGAGATCGGCGCCACGCGGGTCGGGGGCGACCCGCTCTCCACCGAACTGCTCGCGGCGCTCGATCCGGAGCTGGCCAACCTGCCGGGATCCTTTCTCGAGTACGTCACCGACGGGCCGGGACAGCCGCTCGTCACCAAGGACGCGACGAACCGGATCGACGAGTATCTCTACAGCGTCGAGTCGGCGGGCACGAGCCACGGCGCGGTGCTGCTCGACCTGCTCCCGCTGCTGTTCCAGGCGCGGGCCGAGGTGCAGCACGCGACCCCGGCGGATGCGGGGCGGCGCTACACGGACGCGCAGACGATCCTGCGGCGCGGGCTCTCGGTGATCGGCAACCTCGAAGGCTTT
The DNA here is from genome assembly GCA_947465275.1 of Acidobacteriota bacterium. Lineage (GTDB taxonomy): Bacteria > Acidobacteriota > Vicinamibacteria > Vicinamibacterales > UBA2999 > JBEBGV01. The sequence goes on from CANIAI010000007.1 coordinate 17,713, forward strand.
CCCGCCGTACGCGAACTCGCGGGGCAGATCCACCGGGTGTCCGAACTGCTGGTCGCGCCCTCCACCGCCGAACTCGATGGCGGACTCGCGGCGCTCGGCACGTCGAAGACGGCCCTCGAGCGCGACGTCACCGCGATCATCCAGCGCACGCGCGCCCTGCGCCGCTCGGACCGCCTCGAGACGATGGCGCAGTCCTGAGGTTCGGCTCAGCCGTTCGACAGCTTTGGCGCGACAAGTCGGTACTGGCGGCGACCTTTGCCGCGTCCCCGCTGGATACCTGACGAAAGCGCGGTTTTGCACACGCAATTTGCCTGCGCACGCCCGCTCGCCCGCCCTATGATCCCGTAACCCATGTCGGGTCCAGTACTCCCCTCTCAGGACCGGCGCCGCATGCGATCAGCCAGACGTCTCACCTCGGGTTCGTCCCTCCTCCTCGTCGTCCTCGGGTTCGGGCTCGCCGTGAGCCAGTTCCGCGGGCAGGCCCAGAGCGGACCGGTGGTCACCGATCCGCTTCCCTACAGCCTCAGCTTCACCGTGCCAGGCGATTACGCCGTCAGCACGGTCGACTTCGTCCCGAGGCAGACGCAGGGCGGGTTCCAGACCGAGACGCTGCGGATGCAGACGGCGACCGGCGGCCCGGTGGTGCCGGACGGCGCGAACATCATCGCGGCGTACCTGTACTGGGAAACGATCTGGACACAGCCGTCCGAAGCGATCGGCGCGAAGTTCCGCGGGCGCGACATCACGCTGGTGCGCGGCGTCGATACCGGCCTGGGCGGCCCTTACGCCCCCTGCTGGTCGAACGGCGGGCAGACGATGACGCAGTTCCGCGCGGACGTGCTGCCGCTGCTCGCGCTCGAACTCGACGAGCACAACAACCCGACGGGTCGTCGCTTGGTCAACGACCGCGACCTGATCGCCGCCGGCGAGCCGCTGAACACGGTCACGCTGCCGGAACGCGGCGTCGGCAACCAGACGCCGCAGAGCGCTGGCGCGACGCTGCTGGTCGTCTACCAGAACCCGGCGGCCACCACGCTTCGCCGCATCGTCGTGTTCGACGGGGCGCACCTGCACCTGCCCGGCGAGACGGCGAGCCAGCGCATCCGCGGCTTCCTGCAGTCGGCGCGCCCCGCGAATCCTGACGCGGTGATGGGGCAGCTCACGCAGATTGCCGGGAGCGGCTCCCCGAACCGCACCGACCGGCTGCTCTTCAACGGGACGCTGCTGCCCGGCGGCACCGGACGCCTCTCGGCGACCGGCGGCGGCCAGTCGGACCGCGCCTGGGCGGCGCCGACCTTCGACGTGACGGGACGGATGATGACGGGCGCCACGATCGCCGGCGAGTACGGCGAGCAGGTGACCGCCACCGTCGGCCATGGCAGCGCGAGTCCCTACGACTGCGTGGCGCAGGCCGCCACGGTGTTCAGCACCGACGTGACCGACACGGATGATGACGGCCTGCTCGACATCCTCGAAGACCCCACGCCGTACGGCGTGAACCAGCTCGTCGACCCGAACGGCGCGGCCTATCCCGCGCTGCAGCGCATGGGCGCGCACGTCGGCACCCGCGACCTGTTCGTGGAGCTGACGGCGATGTTCGCCGACCGCACCCTGACCTACGGCTCGCCGAGCGCCCCGTACAACGAAGAGAAGGGGCAGGTCACCGTCCAGGCGCCGCCGCACGACCACCTGCCGGGCCCCGCCGTGCTGAAGGCGGCCGGCGACGCGTTCGACCGGGCAGGCATCCGCGCGCACTTCGACGTCGGCGCGCCGGGCGCGTACCGGAGCCACTTCGGCCCGGCGTATCCGTCGCCCAACGCCGCCGACGAGTACCTGATCGGCAGCGGCGTCGGCACCGGGAACGCGGCCGACGCATCGCTCGCCCGCGGTGGTGAGGCGATCAGGGAACACGCCTGCACCATCGCCTCGGAACCCTGGTGCCAGTTCCCCGACTTCCCCGGCACGGTGAACTGGAAGCTGCACTATCAGCAGCTGCGCGATGCCTGGGTGGCAGAGGACGGCAGCGAGCTCACCAACGCGGGGCTGGATCAGTGCGCGAAGAGGACGGACGCCGAGCCCGCCTGCCGCCGCCGCTTCGACCCGACGCGCAACCACATCTTCCGCACGGTGCTCTTCGCGCACGCGCGCGGCATCTCGCGCTCGCCGTTCCCCTGCGTGCCAGACGGCGTCGCCGAGCCGACCATCGCGCAGCTCATCGCCGCGTCGTACCTCGGCGCCGACAAGACGTGCGCGGCCGGCACCCACGTGAACCCGCAGTTCCACGTGCCGCAGCGGTCGTCCGGGGTCGCCGACCTCCCGGGCGAGAACGCGATGGTGACGCTCGGCCTGTCGAAGAACTTCCTCGG
>CANIAI010000008.1 GCA_947465275.1 Acidobacteriota bacterium
CAGGCGCACGGCGAGGTGGTACCGTGCATGCCGTGCGGCGCGCAGCAGCCTGCCGGGCACGGCGCGACCCACCCGCCAGGCCTGTCGGCCCTGCTTCGTGAGGCGCCGCAGGGCCCCGTGTGCCAGCCGGTTCGAGACGCGCCACGGCTTGATGATCAATTGCTTCACCAACCGTTCGGACGCGGGCCCCAGCCGCTTGGTCCACGAATCGGTCGCCTTGCCATCGACGTCGAGCGGCGGCGACAGCAGCGCGGTCAGCGCCGCAACGGGCCAGAGGAGTGCTCGGGCGATCAGCACCCCTGGGCCCTCCGTGATCGGCCCAGGACGCAGCCCTGCAGCCTCCTCGAACACGTCGGCGACGGCCGGCGTGGCCGGAATATCCAGCCCGCCGGGCCTCAGGAAGGCGCCGACGAAGCGCTCCAGCTGCTGCTGCACCACGTCAGGGTGCTGCAGTACCTCTGCGAGTTGCGACACGTGTTCGGGGAGCGACGAGGCGACCCTGAGGAAGCCCCCGTTTTCGGGCAGGAGGTAGCGGAAGTGGAGCGTCCCTTCCTGCGTGCCGGCGAACTCCGGTGTGAGCAGTGAGAGGACCGGCTTGCGGAGGATGGCCGCCTCGATCATCGCGCTGGTGTTGATACCGACGACCGCGTCGCTGAAGAAGAGCGAGTCGTAGAAGCTGTCGCGCGACGACTCGGCCGCCGGGGTGTAGCGCTGACGCGGCCAGACGCCCACCGTGCCGTACTCTCCTTCGGGGAACTCGGCGTGCTCCCACGAGTCGCAGTTGAACGGATGCGGCCGGATCAGGATGGCCGCGTCACGAAGCTCCGGTCGTTCGCTGGCACGCACGGCGCCGATCCACTTCCGGACGAACGGCACCTCGAACTCCGACCGTGCGATGAACACCGAGGAGCCGGTGTAGAGAATGATGCGCTTCCCCGGCGGCAGGCCGACCATCGCGCAGAAGGCGTCGCGAGACTGGCTGGTCGTCCGCTCGAACCAGCGATCGAACAGCTGCGCGCCCGTCACCCGCACGTGCGCGGGCGGGATGCCGTGCAGCGTGACCGCCTCGGTCTTCTGCTGTTCGTTCCAGACGGTGACGACGTCGGGCACGACCCGCAGATGACCCTTGTTGGTCAGGTTGTCCCAGCTGGCGACGCCGAGCACTGCGGGAATACCGATCGACTGCGCGGCCCGAATCAGGTCGACCTGTTCCGAACGGGCGTCCACCAGCGGCGACACGATCACGACATCGGGACGCTGCTCGCGCAGCATCGCGACGAGCCGGGTGTCGACCGGCACGGCGGACTCGGCGAGCCGGAGCAGTCGGTAGAGGCGCTCGAGACGCCCGGCATCCAGTGACGGATACCGATCGAGCCACCGGACGATGGCCGGTGCCGACTTCCGCTTCATCCGCTGGCGGAGCGCGGCGGCGCTGGCGAGCGTCGGGTGCAGGTAGCGGACGAAGTCCCACGAGCCCCTGACCGCGCGGGCGAAGGGCCCCCAGAGGTCCGCCCGCGGCGGGACCTGTCCGAGGATGTCGATGCGCGAGTCGTCAAGGAGCACGTCCAGGCGCGCGTGCTTGCGCTCGCGCAGGTAGTTCACCCCGACCGACACGTGATGCCCGCGCGCCGCGAGCGTCTTCATCGTCGTGTCGTAGTAACGGAGGAACTCCGGCGACGCGAAGACGAAGAGCAGCTTCATGCGCTCGCCTTCTTGTCCCGGGGCTTCCGGGCCTTCGACTTGGCGGGCGCGCTCCGGGTGAACCGGCCGCGGACGCCGTCCCGCACGGCCTGCCAGTCCTTCTCGTCGAACGCGGCCAGCATCACGACGAAGGCGAGCGGCGCGAGGAGCAGCCGGGCGAGCGGCGCGCCGGCCGGCTCGCCCACCGGCGCCGGGCGTGATGCCGCGGTGGCTTCGATCACCGCTACGACACGCTCGGTCGCCACCACGTCCAGTCCATGCGGTCTCACGAACGCCTGCACGAACCCGCGCACCTTGAGATCATCACCCTCAGCCATCACACCGAGTGTCGGGGCGATCTGCGCGACATGTTCGTCCAGCGTCGACGCCAGGCGCAGCAGGCCGCCTTCGACGTTCTTCAGGTGCTGGAAGTGAAGCGTCCCTTCCTGCGTCCCGGAGAACTCCTGCGCCACCAGCGAGTAGACGCGGCGACCGACGATGCCCGATTCGATGAGCGCGCTGGTGTTCACGCCGACCACCGCGTGGCTGTGGAACATCGAGTCGAAGTACTCGGCCCTGGCGTCGGCGTCGACCGGGTTCGCCCCGGCACGCGGCCAGATGCTCACGTCAGGGTAGACGGAGAGATCGACATCCTTCCACTGCTCCGCGTTCTGCGGATGCGGGCGGATGAGGAGCCCGAGCGAGCGCACCCGCGGGTCGTCCGCCGCCCGAATCGCCTCGATCCAGCGGCGAACGAACGGCACCTCGTGCGGGGTGATGAAGGGCGATGAACAGAGGTACAGCAGGTAGGGGCGGTCGGCGGGCAGGCCGACCCGCCCGCAGAACTGCTCCCGGGTCGTGCTGACCCGGCGCTCGAACCAGTGGTCGTACGCCTGGGCGCCGGTCACGATTACGTGCGACGGGTCGACGCCGTGCAGTTCGGTCGCCTCGACGCGCTGCATTTCGTTCCAGACGACCAGCCGATCCGGAATCTCGTGGATGAGCCCCTTGGTCGTGAGGTGATCCCAGCTGCCCACACCCAGCACGGTGGGGATGCCTCGACGTCTCGCCGCCCGCACGAAGTCCACCTGTCTCGAACCGAAGTACAGGAGCGGCGTGAGCAGCACCAGATCCGGCTGCTCGCGGTCGAGCAGGTCGAACACCTGTGGCCGCGGCGGGATCGCGCGTTCGGCGGCCCTCGCCACCCGCATCAGCCATCGACGTCCGGCCGTGGAGTTCAGGCCGGGCAGCGTCGGCAGGGCGACCATCAGCCCTGGCACCTGTTCCTTGGCGCGCCCACGCAGCTGCGCCGCCTGCGCGAACTTCGGCTCCAGGTACCGCCAGTAGTCGATCGACAGCCGGAGCACGTTCGTCAGCGCCACCCAGAGGCCGCGGCGCGGGGGCCGCACGACCTCGAAGGTGACTGACGGATAGGTCGACGTGAGGCTCGACACAATATGTGTCCCCCCGACGTTGTCCATCCGGTCGGTGACGATGTGCACGCGATGGCCGCGCTGTGCCAGCAACGCCACCGTCGAGTTGAAGTTCCGGAGGAACCCGGAGTTCTGGAGGCTGAAGAGGATCTTCACCGGCCGGGTTCCACGGGGGCGAGCGGGGCCACGTGCGCCGCGAGATGGCGCATGGCGGTGTCCATGACAGTCAGGCTGCCCCCGTCGACCCGTCCGAGCACCTGCTGCGCGAAGTCGAGGTGGTAGCCGTAGTAGTTCCGCTCCGAGTAGAGGGCCAGGGTCGGCACACCACACAGCGGCGCCAGGTACGAGAATCCGCCGTAGGTCCCGATGAACGCCCGTGCGCCGCCGATCACCGCCGTCTGGACGGCGAGGTTCGTCTCGGGCGTCAGCAGGTGATCGATCGTATGCACGCGGCCGGACGCGACGCCCACCGCGGCATCATGATGGTCGTCGAGACGGACGCCGCTGCCGAGCACGACGACCTCGTGCTCCGCCGCGATCGCCGAGACGATTCCCGTGAGGATGGCGCGGTTCGCCTCGGTCTCGGGGAAGCAGTCGCTGAAGTAGAAGCGCACCGCGACGTAGTCGTCCGGCAGCCCGAGGGCCTTCGCGGGCGGCGGCACCACGCGCGCGAATGACGCGAACTGCTCCACCCAGCGAATCGAGGTGACCTGCTTCCAGTAGGGCAGGTAGAGGGCGTACATCAGCGCCGGGTGCAGGAAGCCGACCGGGCCCGGCACGTCGGCGGCGATGTCCCTCAGCAGCCGGCGGTCGAAGGCGCGCACCCGGCGCTGCTTCTTCGCCTCGGCCATGTGGAGGCGCAGCTGTTCGGGCGTGCGGTGCGAGAGCACGTCCACGTATCGCGCGTCCGGCAGGCCATACCAGGAGGCCGTGCCTCCCCGCGAGACCAGCACCACGCGTTCCGGCGGCACGCCGATCGTCTCGAGTGCCCACCGGACGAACGGCACCCAGTAGAGCAGCTCGTAGCCGACTTCGCCGGTCCAGGGACCGACCACGATCGTCCCCTTCACCTGCGCGAGTCGACGCAGACGACGCACCGCCCGCTCCCGCATGAACTCGTGCTCGCTCTGCAGGTGTGTCGATCTCAGGAGCCGCTCGGCGAACGCCGCCTGGCGCCGGGTGCTCCAGCGCAGTCCGGCGACCGCCTCACCGAGATGCTCGACCTGCCGGCGGTCGAACCGGTCGACGCGATCCGTCACCCGGCCGACCTGCTCCGAGAGGCGCGCCACCGCGTCGCCGACCTGCTTCAGTCGTCGTTCGGTCGCGGCGTCCCGGCGGCGGCGCTCCGGGGCGTCCGGGGCGAGGAGCGGCTCCGCCGCGTGTCCGAGGCGGCGCAGGATTCGGGTGAACAGCCCGTCAGCCATGCTCAGGAAGTCAGTGGAAGAGGAGAGTGAACGCCGCGCGGGCAGGCTACCGCCCTTTCACCTACAGAACAGGCGTACGTCGTCCCCGTGCACACGCGCGTACACCCCGGCGCCCCCCGCACCTCACAGACGCGGGAACGAAGCTCTTAGCTCATGCCGGAATGGACGAGGCGGGACGTGCGATTCCTGCCGCGGAAAACCTGTGCACAGGGTCGGCGTGGAGACGCGACAATTGCTGGATTCTAGGTGATTTGGAGGGTCGGGTCAACGCGCCGAACAGGCGCATGCGAGCCCCTTCGGGGCGACTGCTGAGCGGGGCGACTCGAGCCGAAAAGATCCCACGGCGCGGTATCATCCCGGAACCGCCGATGGAAGGCAGGGAGACGTGACGGCACAACAGGGATTCTGCATCTGGCTCACCGGCCTCAGCGGCGCCGGCAAGTCGACCATCGCCGAGGCACTGACCCGCCGGCTGAAGCGGCGCGGCCGGACCGTCACCGTCCTCGACGGGGACGTCGTGCGGACCCACCTGTCGCGCGGTCTCGGCTTCTCGAAGGAAGATCGGGACACCAACGTCCTCCGAATCGGGTTCGTCGCCGCCGAGGTCGTCCGGCACGGAGGGGCCGTCATCGTCGCGGCGGTCAGCCCCTATGAGGGCGCCCGCGAACAGGCACGAGACATGGTCGGTCCGGGTTTCGTCCTGGCCTTCGTGGATACCCCGCTGGCCGTGTGCGAGGAGCGGGACGTGAAGGCGCTCTATGCCCGCGCCCGGCGTGGAGAACTGCGGGGGATGACGGGCATCGACGACCCGTACGAGCGGCCGGTGGGCCCTGACCTGACGCTGCAGACGCTGAACACCAGGCCCGGGGAGTGCGCCGCCGTCATCGAGGGGCTGCTGTTACAGCGGGGCCTCCTCACGACGCCGCCACGGAACCAGCGGCGGAAGCCGGCGGACCAGGCGAAGAACATGCGGGCCGACACGGCAGCCCGGCGGACCAGCGTTCCGGCGACCACGCGGCGTCACCGACGCTCAGCCCTCCTCGTCGAAGAGACTCCGACGCTTCGGCCCGCGCATCCGCGGTGCCACGAACCTGAGCTGCCCCTTCGGGTCGAACTCGATGTCACCGGCCCCGAGCGCCCGCTCGATGGCCGCTGTCCACTCGCCCGCGAATCGCCCGCGAAATGCCTCGGGCGCTTTCAGCACTGCGCGGTCGCGTGCCCGCCGAAGGTCCGACAGGCGTTCCGCGCGTTCGTCCTGGGACATCGGTAGCCAGGGCGCCGCATCGACCTGTCTCGCCAGGCACAGGTGGTTCTGGTAGCGGCCCTTCACGAAGACGGTCTCGAAGCCGTTCGCCGCGAGCATCCGCGTGAGCGCCGCCTGGTCGAACGAGTGGACGTGCAGCGGGTTCAGGTGCGCGATGACCGACTGGCCGCCCTCGAGGTACTCGAGGTCCTGCGGCTCGTTATAGAAGTACACGTACCCGCCCGGCGCGAGGTTCTCGCGCAGCTCCCGCAGGAACTCGTCGGGCCGGAGCATGTGGGTGAGCATGTGGTTTCCGATGATGAGGTCGTACGGACCCCCTGCGGGAACCTGGAAGTGATCGAAGTCGACGAGTCCGGTCGAGTCGAAGCCGTAGACCGCCTTCAGCAGGAAGCGCTGGCTCTCCCACATCGGGACCACGGTCACCCGCGCATCGAAGAGGCGCCTCAGGCTCTCCGCGATCGTCCCCGCCCGTGGACGGAGCTCCAGCACGCGTGCCCCACGCGGCGCGACGAGCATGCCGAGCAGATCGACGTGCACGCTGTTCTCGAAGCGGTCCTTCACGAGGCCCTCGAGGTAGTCGGTCTTCCGCAGGCCCCGGTGCTCGGATACGAAGATCCCCTGCTCCGCCATCCGCGTGAGCTGATCGCGATCGGCCTCCGACAGCGGATACGGGTTCAGCAGCGGGTTGGCGATGGCGGCGCCTCCGCCCTGCTTGGCCGTGACCTCGCCGAAGTGCTCGAGCAGGTAGGTGAATCTGCGGCCCGTCGGCCTGCGGGCGGCATAGACGACGCCGCACCCGTGACAGAGCGAGTAGTCGTAGCGGGCGGATGTGTCGTCGGGGGCGACCTCGATGAGGATCAGCTTGTTCCACTCGAGGACGAGCGTCCGCTCGCGGTGCCCGCAGTAGGGGCAGTGGTCGAGCAGCAGCCATTCGCGGCCGTCGGGGTCCGGGTGCGGCGCACCATCAGCAGGGCGACGCCATCCGGGACCCGGACCTTCGACGGTCAACGGAATCGCTCCTCCGCCGGAGAGCGCGGAGCTCCGACCCGACCGGGGTGCGGACGGACCGCCGGACGAGGCCTGCGACAGCCGCAGGTTGATCGCGGTCAGCCGCTCGCGCATCTCGTCACGCACCTCACGCACGCCCTCGTCGAGATGCTCGAGCCGCTTCGGGATCGTCCGGCCGGTGTACTTCTCCACCATGCGGATCCGATCGGCCAGATCAGCCGACAGCCGCTGCTGGCGCGCGAGCGCCGAGCGGATGCCATCGAGCAGCGATGGGCCGTGGACCAGCAGGCGAAGGGCCTGTGCGGGAAGTCGACCGAGTTGCCGGATGCGTGTGGCGAGCGACACGGTCACTCCTGGGAAGCGAAGCACGGCAGAGCCATCGGCGCGTAGATCCCGGTCGGCGTGAGGTCTCGACGGACGAAGACGCCCAGGCGGCGGTCGCGTCCGAGATCCACCTCGCCAAGGTTCCGGTAGTCCGCGGCAATCGCGGCGGTGAGGATCGGAAACGAGTCGGCGTATTCGGTCGTGTACGTGGGTTCAGGCGCGGTGATCACGATCGGTACGCGATGCTGCCGGAGTCGCGTGAGCATCAGGCGCTGGTCGGCCTCAGCGGTGAAGTAGCCGGGCTGCAGCCACACGTGGCCACCGGCAAACCCTCGCGCCGACATGAAGTACAGCTCGGGCGTGTAGCTGACGGCCAGCAGGCGATCGGATGCCTCCGTGCAGCGGTTCACGTAACGCGCGAGGCGCTCGATCCCATCCGTGTCAGCCGGCCAGGCGTCCACGGGCGGCACGGACGTGGCACCGTCCAGGACCGGGCGGAGCCTGTCGCGCATGCCCGCAAGTCCCTCACCGACCCCCGTCTCGACGATCTTGCGGCGTACCCCTTCGATCGCGTCGATGCTGAGGAACGCGCAGACCGCGACGATCACCAGGCCGACCCGCGCGAGCACGCGCCACCCGCCCCGCGTGCTGGCAAGGACCGTCGCGGCGGTCCACGCCGCCAGCACGCCCACCACCTGGGACACGTCGGCCAGACGCGAGGCGAGGTTTCCCCGCAGGATGCCGGCACTCATCGCACAGGCGACGACGACGAGGACGGCGAGCTTCACGCCCTGCCGGGACAGCGGCTGGCGCGGGCCGAATCCCCCCCAGCCGAGAGCCGCGGCGCACAGCGGCAGTCCAACGAAGAGGTAGTAGAGAAACGGTACGGCGTTGCCTGCGCGCAGGATGCCGGGCAGCACGTGCAGGCGGGCCAGGAGGTCGCGCGCGCGGTCCAGGGCCGGCGGCTGGCGCAGGAAGTCGGGATCGGTGATGACGAATCGCGTGCGGCTGATGCCCTGCGTGTCGAGTACGAGCGGTGACCGGACGATCGTCTCGAGGTCCGGCGGCGCCCACGCGAGCAGGCTGTAGCTCCACACGTCCTCCCCGAGTGGTTCCCCACCGCTCAGCGAGAACTGCCGCTCGGCCGACTCACGACTCGCGGTCGGCAGATCGGCGCGCCAACGGATGTGGATGCCCGGGCGGCGGGGAGCCGGGGGGGCAAACTCGTACAGCCCACCCGTCCAGTCGATCGTGAACTGCGGCCACTTGAGATCCGTCTGGACGCGCACCCGGGATGCGAATGTCGCGAAGTCCCTGAAGTGTGTGCCCACGTCGCCGCTCGCCTGCAGCAGCACAAAGTACGGCGCGCAGCAGATCAGGGCTGCCAGCGCGGCCGCCCCGACGTGCTGGACGATCCGGCGCAGGTCGAAGCCCCTGCCCTCCTCGGACCGATGGACCAGCACGATGGCGGTCAGCGCCCCGAGCGCCACGTACGCGCCATGGTCGTGGCGCAGCAGGAAGGCGGCGGCGCCAACGGCACCGAGCAGCCATGCGCGCCGGCGTCCCGGCGCGTCGACGTAATAGCAGATCGCCGGCAGCGCCAGCGCGTACGCCAGCAGCTTCGGGTAGTTGTAGAAGCGGGGCGTCATCGCCACCTGCAACAGCGCCACAATCAGGGCACAGCCGTAGGAGCGGGTCAGCGCGTATGCCAGGCCGAACAGCAGGACCGAGCAGAGGGCGAGGAATCCGGTGGTGAGCGCGAGCTCGGACAGGAGGGTGCGTCCGCCGAGCACCTGCGCAGCGGCTGACAGCCCGACGGTCAGCGGCATACCCAGCTCGACGAAGTCCCGTGTCGGACGCTCGCCGAGCACGACCTGTTGCGCCTGCGAGAGATGGACGAACTGGTCGTTCTCGAAACCGGCCAGCGACCCGGTCATCGCCCCGAAGCGATAGTCGAGCGTGACAGCGAAGAGCAGGGCGGCCGTCAGGGCGAGCGCGAGCGGTCTCAGCAGGCGGTTAGTCTACCATCCGGGTGGCACACAGCACGTCCGCCGCGCTAGTCCAGCCAGCTTGTGTGCAGGTGCCTGATGCCACTGTCGACGTGCCAGGCGAGCAGCAGCACGAGCACCACCAGCCGACCACCCAGTCCGGCCGAGAACCGGCCCGCGCGACCCGTTTCGCGGACGACGAACAGGGCCGCCACGACGAAGAGCAGGAAGGCGGCGAGCTGTCCGGACCAGAGGAAGTTCCCGTGCGAGGCGTTGCCGCCCTGCTCCGTGAGCAGGTAGCCGGCTGCCGTGCCGACGAAGAAGGTGCCCCACGCCAGCAGCAGCGGCCTGTCGCGCACCGCCGCAGGCAGGAACAGCAGTGTGCCTGCGAGCGGGAAGAGGACCGATGCTCCCAGGCGAGACAGGAGCGATACGGCGTCGGTGGGGGCATAGAGGCCGATGACGTACAGCGGTGCCCACTCGATGGTCACGCCGAGCTCTGTCTGCAGACGATACCGGAGCAGGAACTGCAGCCCGAGCACCGACAGCGTCGGCACGCAGAAGCCCAGCATCATCAGCCTCCAGTCCGCACGCCGCAGGCTTGCGACCGCTGCGAGCCCGACGGCGGGCAGGAACGCGAGCAGGAAGTTGGGCTTCGTCAGCGCCGAGGCGATGACCAGTGCCGCCGTCACGAGGGTGCGTCATACCGACGAGCCAGACCGGTCACAGGCGGCCGCGAGGCCGAGCGGAAAGAGTGCGAGCGCCAGCGGCTTGGAGAGGAGCGTGGTGGGGTTGTGCCACTGGTTGGCCGGCCAGTACCCGATGAGCCACTGATCACGGGCAAGCTGGCCGAACGGCAAGGCCGGCTGCACCGTCAGCAGCGCGAGCGGCAGGGCGACGGCCAGACCGATCTGGAGGGCGATCGAGCCTGGCACCGCCTCCCGCACCCACCGCGCGATCAGTACAGCGGTGACCATCAGTCCAGCGACCGTGACCGATGCGGCGGCGCCGTCCCACGTCAGGCCGGTCATCGCGTGCATTCCGATGAGCAGGAGGTGGTAGAGGAAGTGCGGCACCGGCAGCGTGTGCCGGACGGCCATGTCGCGCGCGAACGCGGTGTGGGCCGGAAAGTCTCCGGCCTCGACCATCTGACGAACGATGGGGATGAAGCGCCAGGCTGTCGCGGCCGCGGCGAGCAGTGCGAGTCCGACCGTCGACGCGCCGTGCTTCTTCATCATCGTGACACCCGCCCGGTCAGAGTTCGACGGCCAGCACCGCGTCCACGACCCGGGCGACCTCCTGATCGGTCATGCCCGCGTAGAGCGGCAGCCGGACAAGGCGGTTGCTGAGCGCCTCGGCCTCCGGGCAGTCACCTGGGCGTCCGCCGAATCGCGCCCCCATGTCGGACACGTGCAACGCCTGGTAATGGAAGACGGCGAGGATGCCCCTGTCCCCCAGCTGCGCAATCAGGCGCTGGCGCGCGGCGAGCGTCGGCATGACCAGGTAGTAGCAGTGGGCGGGCTGCTCGCTCCAGGGTGGGACGACCGGCGTCCGCACGTCGTGACCCGCGGCCCAATCGGCGAGCGCCGCGTCGTAGCGGCGCCAGATCGCCTGGCGGGCAGCCTGGATTCGGTCGGCGGCTTCGAGCTGCGCGCAGAGGTGCGCCGCCTGGAGCTCCGAGGCCATGAAGTTCGAACCGAAGTCGACCCACGTGTACTTGTCGACCTGCCCCTGCAGGAACCGCGCGCGATTGGTCCCCTTGTGGCGGAGCACCTCGGCACGCGGCACCAGCGCCGGATCGTTGACGATCAGCGCCCCGCCTTCACCGCACGTGACGTTCTTCGTCTCGTGGAAGCTCTGCGTGGCGAGCACCCCGAACGAGCCGAGCGGACGCCCCCGGTATCGGCCGAACAGCCCGTGCGCGTTGTCCTCGATGAGGGCCACCTCGTGTTCGCGCGCGAGGCCGGCGAACGCGTCGAGGTCGCAGGCGATTCCCGCGTAATGCACGAGGCAGATGGCGCGCGTCCGCGGCGAGAGCAGCCGCTCGACGTGTGACGGCTCGATGTTGGGATTCAACGGTCCCGAGTCGGCGAACACGGGCCTCGCGCCCCGGCTCGCGAACGCGTTCGCCGTCGAGACGAACGTGAACGCCGGCACGATCACTTCGTCACCGGGACCCAGGTCGAGCAGCAGCGCCGCCATCTCCAGCGCCTGGGTGCACGAGCCGGTGAGGAACGCCCGGCCTCCGCCCGTCGCGGCCGACACGAGTCGTTCGGCCTGCGTGGTGAACGGCCCGTCTCCGGCGAGGTGGCCGCTCGCGATCGCCTGCTAAATGTAGGCCGCCTCACGGCCGCTCACGAAGGTGCGGTTGAACGCGATCCGTCCATCGCTCATGACCGGCCTCCGGCGAACCAGCGGTGATACCAGAGCCCGACCGAATCGGCACGAAAGCCCGCGTGTTCGTAGAGCCGCAGCGCCGCCACGTTCCGCCCCTGCGTCACCACGGCCAGCCGGCGCGCGCCCCGTCGCCGGGCCTCGACGGCGGCCGCGGCGATGAGGCGCCGGCCATGCCCTCGACCGCGGGCCTCTCCGTGGACGCCGAGCAGGCCAATCCGGACGGGCGCCTCCGCAGGCTCGTGGTGCAGGGTGACGTAGCCCTTCGCGCCGTCGCCGGCATCTGCGGTGACGACCGCGTCCGCATATCCCCGGCAGCTGTTCCTGATCCAGGTGCGGAACAGGGCGTCAGCCCGCTCACGCGGGATGGCCGGATCGGCGTAGTACCGCGAGTCGTGGTGGTTCCGTGCGGCCGCGTCCTCGAGCGCGGGCAGGTCATGCTCGGTGCTCGGACGGGTCATGTCGGGAAGCTCCAGCCCGCCCGCAGGCACCGTGGAAGAGAGTTCCATGCGGATATCCACGAACTGGAAGCCGCGCGACTCGACGGCGGCCACGGTCGCCGGGTCGTCGACGGCGGCGAGGAACTCCAACCGGGCAACCCCGTGCGCCTCACACCACGCCAGCGCCTCATCGGCCCGCCCGGGCGAGAGGCGATCGCCGGCCACTCGTGCCACCGGGACACCGAAGAACGCGGTGTCCCACTCGAGCAGGCGACAGGGCGCGGCTGCGCTCATCGCAGCGCCGTACCGTCGGTGCGCCGCCTGACGGTATAGGGCGGACGCTCGAGCGTGCGCAGGTGGATGCGTCCCAGGTACTCACCCAGGATGCCCAGCGCAAACAGCTGTGCGCCGGAGAAGATGACGATGATGGATGCGAGGAACGGGAAGCCGGGGACGGGACTGCCCTGCTGCAGGTACCGCGCGAGCACGTAGATGAGCACGAGGAGGCCGAACAGCATGGATCCAATGCCGACCAGCGTCGCGATCTGCAGCGGCAGGATGCTGAATCCCGTCACCATGTTGAGCGTGTGCCGGACGAGACGCCGCACATTGTAGTTCGAGCGGCCGACGCGCCGCTCCTGGTGGGTCACCGGCACCGCCGTGAAGCGCGTGGTCGCCCATCCGAGGAGGACGTCGATCGCCCTCGTAGTGCTCGAAGGCGCGCCTCAGCGACGTGCGGAACAGGCGGAACGTGCTGACGAGCGGCGCGACGTCGGCGCCAAGGGTGCTCCGGAGCGCGAGCTTCACCAGGCGTGAGGTCACCGTACGCAGGCGCCCATGAGGCCGGTGCGTCGGCGTCCCATAGACGACGTCCCGATCCTCCCCGAGCGCCTCGAGCAGCGCCGGGATGCTCTCGGGCGGTTGCTGCAGGTCGTCGTCCATCGTCACGATCAGGTCGTGCCGCGCAGCCCGGATGCCGCAGAGCAGCGCGTTGTGCTGACCGTAGTTCCGGAAGAGATCCACGCCGACCAGTTCCGGCACGCCACCGGCCAGGCGGGTAATGGTCGGCCAGCTGTCGTCGGGGCTCCCGTCGTTGACGAGCACGATCTCGAACGGGACGCCGAGGCCGCGCAGCACGGCCACGAGACGCGTGACGAGTTCCTCGAGCGTGCGCGCGCCGTTGTAGACGGGAATGACGACCGAGATGGACGGAGGGGGCATGGCGCGCGCCGATTGTATGCTGCCGGGGTTCACCCGCGGTGGCGCTCCTTCACGGCGGCGCGGGTCTCCCGGTCGACTTCCCGCCGCCGGATCGTCTCGCGCTTGTCGTGCACCTGCTTGCCCTTCACGAGCGCAAGGGCGACCTTCACCCGGCCCTTGCTCAGGTACATCCGCAGCGGCACGAGCGTCAGCCCCTTCTCGGCAATCTTGCCGGTCAGCTTCCGGATCTCGTCACGGTGCAGCAGCAGCTTCCGCTGGCGGCGCTCTTCGTGCCCGGCGTACCCGCGATGGCTATACGGGCTGATGTGCACGTTCAGCAGCCAGACTTCCCCGTTCTCGAGGCGCGCATAGCTGTCGCGCAGGTTCACGCCGCCTTCCCGAATCGACTTGATCTCGGTCCCGAGCAGCACGACGCCCGCTTCCCACGTGTCGAGCACGTGGTAGTCGTGCAGCGCCTTCCGGTTATCGGCGATGACCCGCTGGGCCGCCTCGCGCTCGCTCTTCTCGCCTGCCATGGATGCATGGCGACTATACCGCACCGTCGCTATACTGAAGGGCTTGTGACAGCCGCCAGCCGCGGTCCCCTCGCCGCGGCATTCGCGCTCGCCCTCGTGATCACGGCCGCGCTCGTGCAGAGCCTGTATCGCGTGCCCGTGCAGGTCTCGGACAGCGTCGATGCGATCGTCGCCGGTCAGCAGGCGGAGTCGTCCTGGATGCTCCTGAAGGAGACGTCCCGGTCATCAGCCACGACCCTGCGACCGATGCGCTACCTGCAGGCGCGCTGGCTGGCGACGCTGGCCGAACGCACCCGCCTCCCGTACCACGCCGTCTTCAGGGGCACGCACGGGCTTCTCGCGTGCCTGCTCATCGGGCTCTTCTGCTGGGCCGCGCGCGTCACCCACTGGCGGGATGTCCCGGCCTTCGCCTTCGGGCTGATGGTCTTCACCGGCCTGCACACGTTCGCCGCGATGCTCCGTGAGGCGTTCCCGGTCAATCACTTCGCCGCCGTCGCCGCCGCGGCGCTGATGATCGTCGCCATGGCGGTGGGCGCGCCGCGGGCCTGGAAGCAGCTGGTCATGCTCGGGGCCCTCGTGTGGGCCCTGCTGCTGGTGGAACTCGGCGTACTCGTGTGGCTCGCCGTCGTGGCCTGCGCGCTGGTGCGGCTGCCGGGCGTGCGGCCGCGGACCGCGATGGTGGCGACGCTGGTCCTCGTCGTTTACGTCGCCGCGAGGCCGGCGCTCGGCATCGGCTCGCCGGGCATCGGCGCGCACAATAGTGGCTTCGGGGCCACCTATCTCTCCGGGGCCGACCTGGAGGCGCGCTTCGGTGCGCATCCGCTCCCCTTCCTGGCCTATAACGTCGCGGGCGGCGCGCTGTCGGTGCTCGCGTCCGAACCACGGTTCGGGGTGTACCAACTCGCGACGGCACGGACACCGCTGGCGCTGTCACCCGTGGTGGCGATCAACATCACGTCGTCCGTCGTGACGACCGCGTTGATCCTCTGGTATGCGTTCGCCTCACTGCGGCGGCCGCGGGAGTCGTGGTCGACCGATCAGCGGCTGCTGATCGTGGCCGGCGTGATGCTCGCGGGGGGCGCCGGTCTCTGCCTGACCTACATGAAGGACGAGATCCTCAGCGTGTCCGGCGCGTTCTACGCGCTCGCCGCGTTCGTGGCGATGCGGGGCCTGCTCGATCGCACGGCGCGAAGCACGCTGCCCGTGCTGATCGCGCTCGCCGTGGTGTTCACCGCGACCTCGTCACTCTGGGCGTTCCGCGCCGTCGGTGTGCATTTCGAGCTGCGGCGCGTCGCCTTCATCACGCGGAACGACTGGACCCGCGAGCTGCCCGCAGACGACCGGTCGCGCTGGCCCTCTGAACCCGCGGAGGTTGCACTCCGGCAGCGTCTCAAGGGCGAGGCGCTGGACGTCCGCGTCGCAAGTCCCTATTTCCTGCCCCGCTGGGGCGAGCGGTACTGGGTTGAATAGGCGAGCCGTCTTCGGCTTCCTGGTGACACTGCCTGCTGCGCTGGTGGCGCTCGGGGGTGCGTGGTCGCTGGTCGCAGGCGCCGCCTCCCCGCAGGGCGGCCTCTGGCCTCCGGATGTGGTGACCCTCAGCGAGGCGGCGGCGATCGCCAGCAGCGGCGAGGTCGAGCGGCTCGTGCGGCACGGGGGCGACCCGAACCGGCGGGCACGGGTGAGTCCCGGTATATTGACGGACGGCGTCCTGCAACTCACGCCCATCGAGAGCGCGGTCTGGTCGCGCAACGAGGCGATGGCACGCCAGCTGGTCGGCCTCGGCGCCGTGATCGACGACTCGACCGCGCGGCGGCTGCGCTGCCTGCACGAGGCGCATCCGGATGCGTCGGTGCGCGCCTGGCTCGAACAGGTCTCAACGGCTCCGTGGCCCACCTGCGTGGCGGTCGACACCGCCGGACTCCGATGACCGAGACAGGACCCACCCACGGCAGATTGATGCGCGGCGACGCGGCGCTCGCGGTGATCGGCGGCATCGCGGTCGCGCTGCTCACGGTCGCCTTCCGGATGCTCGCGTCCGTCGACCTCCCGAACGACCACTTCATGACACTCGGCTGGGCACAGCAGGTGCTCTTTGGCGCCTGGCCCGAGCGCGACTTCGTCGACCCCGGTATGCCGCTCGCCTACCTGCCGTCAGCCCTCGTGCAGTCGCGCTGGCCAGGTCCGTTCAGCGAGATGCTGCTCACTTCGTCCATGCTGGGAATCGCCGCGGCCGCGACCTGGGTCGCCGCCGCACGCCTGTCGCGATCCTGGCTGGTGGCCCTCGGGGCGGTGCTGCTCGAGGTCATCCTGTTTCCGCGACTCTATGCGTTCCCGAAGGTGCTGGCGCCGGCGGTGGCGCTCTGGCTCTTTCAGCGATATGCGACGGCGCCGACGCGGGGCCGACTGGTGGCGCTCGGGGCGTGGACGACGACTGCCGCGTTGCTGCGGCACGACCTCGGCGCCTACGTCGCGATCGCCTGCGGGATCGGCCTGCTCCTGCTGCACCTGCCCGACATCCGGCGGACCACCCGCGCGGGACTCGAGTACGTGCTCGCCATCGGCATCAGCGTCCTGCCGTACGCCGTGTACGTGCAGTGGGCGGTGGGCTGGCCCGAGCACCTCCGGCGCGGCGTCGAGTTCACGCGGTCCGAGACGCATCAGCTGTTCACCGACCTGCCGCGGCTGGGTGAGGCGCTCGGCGGCGGGCGTGACGGCAGCGTCGCCGCGCTGTTCTTCCTCGCGCATGCTGTCGCCTTCCTCGCGCTGGTGCGGCTTATCGCGTCCCGGCGGTCACTCACACGCGAGGCGCGGGCTGGGGGCGCCGTCGCGATCGGGCTGCTGGTGCTGTTCCTGCCGGTCATCCTCCGGAAGCCGATCGACGCGCGACTGCCCGACCTGGCCGGCGTGATGCCGCTGGCGCTGGCCTGGCTGCTCGGCGAGGGGCTCGCGGCGGCGCGCCGGACGCGTGTCGTGGTGGCGGCGCCACTCATCGTCCTGCTGGTCGGCGTCTCCGCGTACGCCGGGCGTGCCGCCTGGGTGCTCGGGCACATCGACGAACAGATTGACAACACAGGGGTATACGCCGGGGCGCGGGGCCTGCGCGAGACCTGGGAGGACGTCCGGGCGCGCGGCTCGGAATGGCCCTGGGCCCGCGCGTGGCCCACGCGTGAGCAGCCGGCGGTCATCCGCTATCTCCGCGCGTGTACGCTGCAGACCGACTTCGCGCTGCTCACATGGCCGGCACCGGAGTACTACTTCTTCGCGCGACGGCCGTTCGGCGCCGGGCACGTCGAGTTCCTGCCGCCGTCCGCCTTCGCGACAGAGACGGATCAGCGGCAGATGCTGGCGTGGATGCGTGAGCAGCGGATCCCGGTCCTGCTCACCAACGCCGACCGGCACGAGGAGTTCGCGCGCACGTATCCGCGGGTCGCCGCGGCGCTCACCGCCCGCTATCGCGACGTCGGCAGCTTCACGATCTACGACGGGTCGCGCATCGTGATCTCGGCGCGGTCCGACCTGCGGGCGCTCGGCACATGGGGCGACGAGCAGTGGCCCTGCGGGTTCGAGTAGTCAGCGCCGATCCGCCGTCGCGACAGAGTCCGGACGGGTGCGGCGTCAGCCCAGGTTGAACAGCAGCAGGTTGCCGAAACGGCCCTGCTCCTGGACCCGGGCGAGCACTTCCGGCAACTCGGCGGCCGGCCGCCAGGGCGGCGCACCCGGGCGCCCGAGTTCCCGCATGTGCGTGAAGTGCGCGGAAACCAGGGCCATCAGCTCTTCCGGGCGGCTGTGCGCGCGCTTCAGCATCGCCGGGCTGACTTCGATCTGCCAGGCGCTGCGTCGAGCCTCGAGCAGGGCGCCCGCGCCGAGCAGCACGTGCAGTTCCCAGCCCTGCGTGTCGACCTTCACGAAGCGCACGTCGGCCGCCGCGACGTCGAGACGCTCGAGCCAGCGCTCGACCGTCAGCACCTCGACATCTTCCATCTCGCTGGCGGAACTCCCGTCGACCAGGAGGTGGTGTCCGCCCATCCCCGAGGCGCGGTGCAGCCGGGCGGTGCCGGGCGCGCTCGAGATCGCCACGCGGTCGGGCAGCACGAGTCCACCGAGTCCGTTCGCCAGGACGTTCGCCACGAGACAGGCGTAGTTCCGGCTGTCGGGCTCCGCGGCACAGACGCGCGTGAAGTCGCCGAGCACGACGCGCGGGATCGCGGTCGTCCCGATGTTCGCGCCGATATCGAGCATCACGCCGCCCGTCGCGAACGGGCGCACCTCGGCGATGTCGTCGACCGGCAGCCACTGCCGGTGCAGCATGCGGTGTGAGAGCGATCCGGGGTCGGTCCGATCGTCGGGAATCGACCAGGTGAGCCCCGCGATGGATCGTTCACGGATGCCGTCGGGTCGCCCCGCCTGACGCTCCGCCATCCAGGCGCCCCGTGCGCCCGCGTAGGCGGCCGAGCGCGAGGCCCACGCCGCGGCCGCGGCCGGATCCGCATCACCGGGCAGCCGCGTGGCCGCATGGTGCCGGAGCAGACCCTCGATCAGGTCGCGACGGGCGACGTCGGTCCGCTCGGTCTCCGCGCGCAGCCGGTCGAGGCGTGCGCGGAGGTCGGCGTTCCGCGACGCGGCGCGCTCGAGCTGCTCGCGCATGCGCTGCAGCTTCGCCTCACGGGCGCGGGCCACGGCCGGCGACACCCGCCGCCAGAGGGCGGTGAACGGATCAGCCACGTCGGGCCTCGACGAGACGCGCGGCCAGCAGCACCGCCTCGATCATGCTCGAGGGGTCGGCGACCCCGCGGCCAGCGATGTCGAACGCTGTCCCATGGTCGACCGACGTCCGGACGATCGGCAGCCCGAGCGTCACGTTCACCGCGCGTCCGAAGGCGAGCAGCTTGATGGGGATGAGTCCCTGGTCGTGATAGCAGGCAATCACGGCATCGAACTCACCCCGAACGGCGCGGACGAAGACGGTGTCGCCCGGGAACGGCCCCTCGATGGCGATGCCACGCGCGCGGGCCGCGGCGACGGCCGGCGCGATCACCGCCTGTTCCTCGACGCCCAGCAGCCCCGCCTCGCCCGCGTGCGGGTTCAGGCCGGCCATCGCGAGCCGTGGCGCCGCCATCCCCATGCGTGGCAACTCGGCGACGACGAGGTCGAAGAGTGCATCGAGCAGGGGACGCGTGAGCGCCTTGGGGACATCCGCCAGCGGCACGTGCACCGACGCCAGCACCACCTTCAGCGGCTCCGACCAGAACATCATCGCGACCTGCGACGCGCCGGTGAGGTGCCCGAGCAGGTCGGTGTGCCCCTTCCACGGGAGCCCCGCCTGCGCGAACGCCAGCTTGCTGACCGGGGCGGTCGCGAGACCCTCGACCTGGCCCGCGAGCGCGTCGCGCACCGCGCGACCGATGACGTCGTATGCGGCGGCCCCGGCGGCGGCGCTGTTCTCACCGATGCGGAACGTCATCGTCGGGTCTGGAGCATACGGCACCGGGATGCACGCCTCCCGCACCCTCGGGTCGTCCATCGCCCGCGCGA
>CANIAI010000009.1 GCA_947465275.1 Acidobacteriota bacterium
ATGAACTCGGTTGCCTCGACGCAGGTTGCGGTGATGAGCGGGTTCAGCATCGCCATCTTGTGCGCCAGCGTCACCGCCCGCGGGCAGTGGGGGCAGGTCGGTGTCACGAACACCTTGATGTCGGTCGGGATGTCGACGGCCGCGACCAGCTCACAACTGGCCTCGGAGAGGCCAGGCTCGTCGGTGCCGGCGCGGATGATCGCCTCGACCAGCGACATGAACTCGTAGCCGGCCGGCGCGCCGAGGAAGCGCATGCGCGTGTCCTCGCCATCGCGCAGCAGGACGACCGCCGGGATGGCGGTGATCCCGAAACCCGCGGCCCGTTCCGTGTCGAGGACGAAGTTCACCTCCTCGAGCGACACGCGGTCGCTGAGGTCGACGACCTCGTCGAGCACCTGCCTGGCGATCTCCGCCGTCTCGGGGGCGCCGAAGGTCTGGGTGAAGAGCAGCAGCCGGACGTCGTGCGTGATGCCCGCCATGTGGGAATGGAGCGTCTGGCGGTCTGCCGTGGAGAGGAGAGCCATCGTCAGATTATGGACCCTGGGTACCGTCGGGCTCAGAAGTTGAAGAGGTCGTCGAACGCCTGGCGCGCGTCGTTCTGGCGGGGCGCCGTGGTCTCGCGCTCGACCGTCGTGCGCGGCACGTAGAACGCGCAGTCATTCCGGGTGTTCTTCGGCGTCACCCGCGCGGGGATCGGCTGCATGCACTCGAGCCGGTTACCCGGGTCGAATGACGTGCACTGCGCGCACGACCGCAGGTCAGCCGCGCACCGGGGGCATCGCGACTCGGAGCCGATGTCGGCGCCGAGCACCGTGCCGCACTGGGCGCAGCGCACCACCTCGCGGTAGCCGGGCATGTTGATCGCCTTGGGGCCGTCCTGCGAGATTCGCCGGGCCCCGGCGGGTGCCCCCGGCTCCGGGGCGGGTCGCGCCGGCTTCGGCTGCCGTTCCCGGTCGCGGTCGTCGTCCCGATAACCGCTGTGCCGATACTTCCGGTCGCTCATGTCTCTGCCTCTGTCAGCCGCCCAAACCTATCGTAAATCATTCTCCTGACCGAGATTACCGATGATCGCCTGGGGATGGTCAGGAGTACGGACCGGCGCTCGCGTCGAGTCCGGGCCGTTGACCGGCGCGGCGGCTCGCCGCACCGAATGCCCTCGGGACCAGCATCCCTGTGGACGCGATCGGAGGGCCGCGGGGTGCCGGCGCGCCCCGCGCGGAGCGGAATTTTACTCGCGTGCTGTTGGAAATCCCACAATTTCTCAATGGTTTAAGGGAAGAGGTTGCCTTGATCCTTTTTTCACAACGTGGTACAAGTCGATCCCGGTCACACGGAAACTAATTCGATCAGACAAGCGACCCGACCTGTACGCCTGTGCGTAGGCGTCCGCACGCGGTCGCGCCGGATTTCAACATTCGATGTCGCAGATCTTCCAACGCAGCGCCAATACCCTCTCGAAGGTCAGTCTCTTCGGCGTTCTTGCACTGGTCGGTGGCCTGGTTCTGCTGGCGATGGTGCTCGGTCGCTCGTCATACGTGACGCGTGCGAACGAGTACATCGAACAGCCTGTCCAGTTCAGCCACCTCCACCACGTGCTCGACGACGGCATCGACTGCCGCTATTGCCACACGTCGGTCGAGACGTCGGCTTTCGCAGGGATTCCACCCACCAAGACGTGCATGAACTGCCACTCGCAGCTGTTCACGAACGCGCCGATCCTCGAGCCGGTGCGTGCCAGCTTCCGGGATGACACCCCGCTCCACTGGGTGCGCGTGCACGACCTACCCGACTTCGTCTACTTCAATCACAGCATCCATGTGAAGAAGGGGATGGGCTGCGAGACGTGCCACGGCCGCGTCGACCAGATGCCGCTGATGTCGCAGCAGCGCTCCCTCCAGATGGAGTGGTGCCTGGACTGCCACCGCAACCCCGAGAAGTACGTCCGGCCGCGCAACGCCATTACGACGATGGGCTACGTGCCGGCAGAGCCGCAGGCCGTGCTCGGGCCGAAGCTCGTCAAGGAGTACGGCATCCGCGGCAATACCAGCTGCTCGACGTGCCATCGGTGACCCGCACATGAACGAACGCAACGACATCGAGGCGCTACGCGCCAGGCTCGAAGGAACGCGCGGACGCGAATACTGGCGGAGCCTCGAGGCTCTGTCCGAGACGACCGAGTTCAAGGATTTCCTTCACCGCGAGTTCCCGCAGAACGCATCCGAGTGGCTGGATCCGGTCGGCCGGCGCGGCTTCCTGAAGCTGATGGGCGCCTCGCTGGCGCTCGCCGGCGTCAGCGCCTGCACCCGTCAGCCGATCGAGGAACTGGTCCCGTACGTCCGGCAGCCCGAGGAACTCGTCCTCGGCAAGCCGCAGTTCTACGCGACGGCGATGCCGATGAACGGCTCCGGGATGGGGCTGCTCGTCGAGAGCCACGAAGGCCGCCCGACGAAGATCGAGGGCAACCCGGATCACCCATCGAGCCGCGGCTCGGCTGACCTGTTCGCGCAGGCCGCCATCCTCGGCCTGTACGATCCCGACCGTTCTCAGACGCTCACGAACCTCGGCGAGATTCGTCCCTTCAGCGCCTTCGTCGCGGCGATGAAGCAGGTGATGACCGCCCAGCAGGCCAAGCAGGGCGCCGGATTCCGCCTGCTGACCGAGACGGTGGCGTCGCCGACGCTCGCCGCGCAGATTCAGGAGCTCATCGCCCTCTACCCGCAGATGAAGTGGGCGCAGTGGGAGCCGTACGGGCGCCACGGCGCGCGCGAGGGCAGCCGCATCGCCTTCGGCGAGTACGTCGAGCCGCAGTACGCCATCGAGAAGGCGGACGTCATCCTCGCCCTCGACGCCGATTTCCTCTGCACCGGAGCGTCCGGGCTCCGCAATGCCCGCGGGTTCGCGTCGCGTCGCCGCTTCGAGGGCGACCGCGCCCAGGTCAACCGGCTCTACGCCGTCGAGAGCAACCCGTCCAACACCGGCAGCCGCGCCGATCACCGCCTGCCCGTCCGGGCGGCGGAGGTCGAGTCGCTTGCCCGTGCGGTCGCGGCACAGCTCGGTGTGAGTGGCGTGACCGCCGGCTCGCTGCCCGACGCGGCGGCCCGCTGGATTGGCCCGCTCGTGAAGGATCTGCAGGCGAACCGGGGCAAGAGCCTGGTCATCGCCGGCGACGGCCAGTCGGCCGCGGTCCATGCGCTGGCGCACGCGATCAACGAGGCGCTCGGCAACGTCGGCGCCACCGTCAGCTACACGCAGACGCCGGAGGCGCAGCCGAGCAACCAGCTCGCCGATCTCCGCCAGCTTGCCACCGACATGAACGCCGGCACCGTCGAGTGCCTGCTGATCATCGGGGCGAACCCGGTCTACTCCGCGCCGGCCGACCTGAAGTTCTCGGAGGCGATGGACAAGGTGGGTGTCCGGGTGCACGTCGGCCTCTACGAGGACGAGACGGCGGCCCGCAGCCACTGGCACATCCCGGAAACGCACTTCCTCGAGGCGTGGAGCGACGTCCGCACGGACGACGGCACCGTCTCGATCATCCAGCCGCTGATTGCGCCGCTCTACAGCGGCAAGTCGGCGCACGAGGTGATTGCGGCCATCGGGCCGAACGGCGAACGGTCGGGCTACGACGTGGTCCGCGCCTACTGGGCCGGTCAGCGCCTGCCGGGCGCCGAGCCTGCCGAGGAAACCGCTCCCGCTCCCGCGCCTGCGCGCTCCACCGCGATTCCCGCGCCTGCTCCGGCGGCCGCGGCTCCCGTTGCCGCCGGCGTGGCGGCTGCCGGTGCCTCGGCGGGGACAACCACTGGTGCGCCCGCGGAGAATACGACGCCGGCGACGTTCAACCCGACCCCCGAGAAGTCGGCCTTCGATCGGGCCTGGCGGAAGTGGCTGCACGACGGTCTCATTCAGAACACCGCCTTCGCGACGCGCCCCGTCTCGCTGAGCGGCGCGATCCCGGCGGCGTCGACCGTCGCGGCGACCGCGTCCGGCACGGTCGAGGTGATCTTCCGTCCCGACCCGTCGGTGTGGGACGGCCGCTTCGCCAACAATGCCTGGCTGCAGGAACTCCCGAAGGCGCTGACGAAGATGACGTGGGACAACCCCGCGCTCATCTCGCCCGCGACCGCCGCGAAGTTCGACCTCAAGGACGGCGACATCGTCGAGCTGAAGCAGGGTGAGCGGACGCTCAAGGTGCCGGTCTGGATCGCGCCGGGTCACGGACCCGACAGCGTGACCCTCTCGGCGGGCTACGGCCGCACGCGCGCGGGCCGCGCGGCAAACGGCATCGGCTTCGACGTGAACGTGCTCCGCACGTCGAGCGCGCCGCTCTTCTCCGGTGGCGTGCAGATCAGCAAGACGGGCGACACCTACGAGCTCGCCTGCACGCAGGACCACTGGTCACTCGAAGGCCGCAACCTGGTCCGCGTCGGCACCACGACGCAGTTCCAGGCCGACCCCGACTTCTTCAAGAAGATGGAAGTCGAGGCGCCGCCGACGCTCACGATGTACACGGACTACAAGTACGACGGCTATGCCTGGGGTATGGCCATCGACCAGAACGTGTGCACGGGCTGCAACGCCTGCATCGTGGCCTGCCAGGCCGAGAACAACATCCCGGTCGTCGGCAAGACGCAGGTGCTCAACGGTCGAGAGATGCACTGGCTGCGCATCGACCGCTACTACTCGGGCGACATCGAGAACCCGGACACCTACCACCAGCCGATGCCCTGCCAGCAGTGCGAGACCGCGCCCTGCGAGGTCGTCTGCCCGGTGGCAGCCACCACGCACAGCGACGAAGGCCTGAACGACATGGTCTACAACCGCTGCGTGGGCACCCGGTACTGCTCGAACAACTGCCCCTACAAGGTTCGCCGGTTCAACTTCCTGCTCTACCAGGACTGGGACACGCCGAGCCTCAAGCTCCAGCGCAATCCTGACGTGACCGTCCGCAGCCGCGGCGTCATGGAGAAGTGCACTTACTGCGTGCAGCGCATCAACCAGGCGCGTGTGACGGCGAAGCTCGAGGATCGCGAGATTCGCGACGGCGAGGTGCTGACCGCCTGCCAGGCGACGTGCCCGACCGACGCCATCGTGTTCGGGAACATCAACGACCCGAACAGCCAGGTGGCGAAGCTCAAGAAGAGCGAACGCAACTACGCCCTCCTCGCGGAGCTCAACACCCGCCCGCGGACGACGTATCTCGCGCTCGTGCGCAACCCGAACACCGAGTTGGAACCGGCCGCGCCCGCGCGGACGGAAGGTGAAGGTTAATGGCCGACCCGATGCAGCACTCTCATCACGCGGCACCCGCGGGCGACGGCGCCCTCGCGGCGCTGCGTGCCCGGACGCCGGAGGTCATCGCCCCGGGGCACACGTTCGAGTCGGTCACCGACTCGATCAGCCACATCGTCCTGACGAAGCGGACCCCGATCGGCTGGTTCATCGGTTTCGCGTTCGCGTTCCTGCTGCTGATGCTGCTGAACGTGACCGTCGCGAAGCTGCTGATGGAAGGCATCGGCATCTGGGGCAACAACGTCCCGGTCGGCTGGGCCTTCGACATCATCAACTTCGTCTGGTGGATCGGCATCGGCCACGCCGGCACGCTGATCTCGGCCATCCTCCTGCTGTTCCGGCAGCAGTGGCGCACGTCGATCAACCGGTTCGCCGAGGCGATGACGCTCTTCGCCGTCGCCTGCGCCGCGATGTTCCCGCTGCTCCACACCGGCCGTCCCTGGCTGGCGGTCTACTGGCTGTTCCCCTACCCGAACTCGATGGGGCTCTGGCCGCAGTTCCGCAGCCCGCTGATCTGGGACGTGTTCGCCGTCTCGACCTACGGCACGGTGTCGGCGCTGTTCTGGTTCACGGGCCTGGTGCCCGACATGGCGACCCTGCGTGATCGTGCGGAATCGAAGGTCGCCAAGAAGATCTTCGGCGCCGCGGCACTCGGCTGGCGCGGTTCCGCGCGGCACTGGCACCGCTACGAGATGGCCTACCTGCTGCTGGCGGGCATCTCGACGCCGCTGGTCCTCTCGGTCCACTCGGTCGTCAGCTTCGACTTCGCGGTCTCGGTGCTGCCCGGCTGGCACGCGACGATCTTCCCGCCCTACTTCGTCGCCGGCGCCATCTACTCGGGCTTCGCGATGGTCATGACGCTGGCCATCCCGCTGCGCTCGGTCTACGGGCTCGACGGGTTCATCACGATGCGGCACATCCACAACATGACGAAGGTCATGCTGGTCACCGGGATGATCGTCGCCTACGGCTACTTCAACGAGGCCTTCTTCTCGTGGTACGCCGGCAACGAATACGAAGGCTACATGATGCTGAACCGCATGGAAGGCCCGTACGCGGTCTTCTACTGGTCGCTCATCGCGATCAACGCGGTCATGATCCAGCTGTTCTGGTTCCGGAGCGTGCGCGACAACATCGCGCTGCTCTTCGTGCTGTCGCTGCTGGTCAACGTCGGCATGTGGCTCGAGCGCTTCGTCATCATCGTGACGAGCCTGCACCGCGACTTCCTCCCCTCGTCGTGGGACATCTACATGCCCACCCGGTGGGACTTCGCGATGTTCGCCGGCACCATGGGCCTGTTCCTCTCACTCTTCTTCCTCTTCATCCGGTTCCTGCCCGCGATCGCCATCTTCGAGATGCGCACGATCACGCCGGAAGCGAAGCTGAAACATCACGGGTGATCTGATGTCGCACGAATCGACACCGACGCTCTACGGCCTCATGGCCGAGTTCGACACGGCCGAAGGGCTGATCCACGCCACCGAGCAGGCGCGGCTGGCCGGCTACCGCGCGATGGACGCGTACTCCCCGCTCCCGATCGAGGAGCTCAGCGAGGCGCTCGACCTCCCGAAGACCCGCCTGCCCAAGGCGGTGTTCATCGGCGGGCTCGTGGGCTGCCTCGGTGGCTTCCTGCTCGAGACCTGGGCGTCGACCATCGCGTATCCGATGAACATCGGCGGCCGCCCGCTCTTCAGCTGGCCCCAGTTCATCCCGGTCACCTTCGAGACGACCGTCCTTGGCGCGGCCCTCACCTGCTTCTTCGGCATGTGGGGTTCCAACAAGCTGCCGCAGCCGTACCACCCGGTGTTCAACGTGCCGGAGTTCGCGCGGGCGTCGACCGACCGCTTCTTCCTCTGCATCGAGGCAGCCGACCCGCGCTTCGATCGCGAGGCGACCGCGCGGTTTCTGCAGGACCTTCATCCGCTGGGAGTATCCGAAGTTGCGCCGTAACTCTCTCGTCGTCCGCCTGCTCGCCGTCGCCGCGCTGTCGGCGTCGGTGGCCGCGTGCCGGCAGGACATGCACGACACGCCGCGCTACGAGCCGCTCGAGGCGACCACGTTCTTCGCGAACGGTGCGGCCTCCCGGCAGCTCGTCGCGAACACCGTCGCCCGCGGTCAGCTGAACGAAGACCGCCACCTGTTCGAAGGGGTCGTGGACGGCAAGCCGGCCGACACCTTCCCGATGCCCGTCACAGCGGCGGTGATGGCGCGCGGCCAGGAGCGCTTCGACGTGTTCTGCTCGCCGTGCCACGGCCGCACCGGCGTCGGCAACGGGATGATCGTCCAGCGCGGCTTCCGCCAGCCGCCGTCGTTCCACGACGCGCGCCTCCGGAACGCCCCGGTGGGCTACTACTTCGACGTCATCACGCATGGCTTCGGCGCCATGCAGGACTACAGCACGCAGGTGCCGGTGGCCGATCGCTGGGCGATCGCGGCCTACATCCGGGCCTTGCAGGCGAGCCGCGCCGCGACGGTGGACGACGTGCCAGCCGACCGGCGCGCTGACCTCGCCCGCCCGGCCGGTGAACGGCGTGAGCAGGAGGCCCGGTAACGTGGACACCACCTTCAATCCTCCGGCTGAACTCGAACAGCACCGGTCCCGCGCCCTCAAGGCCGGCGCGGTCGGACTCGTCCTGTGCGTCGCCGGCGCGGCCCTCGACCGCGACCACTTCTTCCGCTCGTGGCTGACGGCCTACATGGTCGTCCTCGGCATCGCGCTCGGCTCCACCGCGCTGATGATGATCCAGCACCTGTCGGGCGGCGCCTGGGGCGTCTTCCGCCGCGTGTTCGAGGCCTCGAGCCGCACGCTGCCGCTGCTGGCGGTGCTCTTCATCCCGGTGGTCCTCGGCGTGGGTTCGCTGTATCCCTGGGCGCACGCCGACCTCGTCTCGGCCGACAAGGTGCTCAGCCACCGCCAGGCGTACCTCAACCTGCCGTTCTGGCTGGGCCGCGCGATGATCTACTTCGCCGGCTGGGTGACGCTGTCGATGGTCATCAACCGGCTGTCGAAGGCGCAGGACGACGGTGACATCAGCGTCAACATGCGGCTGCAGAAGGTCAGTGGCGCCGGGCTCGTCTTCTACGCGCTGACGGTCACCTTCGCGGGCATCGACTGGATCATGGCCCTCAACCCCCACTGGTACTCGACGCTGTTCGGGTTCCTGATGATGGGCGGCCAGGGGCTCGCCGCGCTCGCGTTCACGATCATTGCGTCGAGCCTGCTCGTCGGCAAGGAGCCGATGAACCACCTGCTCAAGCCGAGCCACTTCCACGACCTCGGCAAGCTGATGTTTGCCTTCGTGATGCTCTGGGCGTACTTCAACTTCTCGCAGTTCCTGCTGACCTACGCGGCGAACCTGGTCGAGGAAGTGCCCTACATGCTCGCCCGCCTGCACGGCGGCTGGCAGGTGCTGGCCCTCTTCCTCGTGGTCTTCCACTTCGCGGTGCCGTGGCTCGTGCTGCTGAACCGCGACCTGAAGCGCACCCCGTCGAAGCTCGTGGTGGTCGCCGTGTGGCTCCTCGTCATGCGATACCTCGACTTCTACATGATGATCGCGCCGGAATTCTCGTCGACCGGCCAGAACCTGGCGTTCGCCGGCGGTGAGCACGGCGCCGCGGCCAGTCACTTCTTCTTCCACTGGCTGGATCTCGCGGCGCCGCTCGGCATCGGCGGCATCTGGCTCTGGATGTTCTTCACGCAGCTGGCGCAGCGTCCCCTCTTCGCCGTGGGTGACCCCTACCTGCGCGAATCGCTCGAGTCGACGGGAGGTCACTGATGGCGCACGACCACACGCTCCACCACGACGGACACCACGACCCCGAGGCCGAGTACCAGGAGACTCCCGGGTCGGCGTACGAACACACCGACGCCGACACCTGGACGACCATCAAGTTCGGTATCTGGCTCGCGGTGGCGGCGATCGTCGTCCACATCGGGATGGGCGGCATGTACGCCATGTTCCAGACACAGGCGACCAAGCTCGACCAACCGCGGTATCCGCTCGCGAGCAACCGGCAGCAGCCGGTACCGCCGGCGCCCAGGCTGCAGCAGAAGCCCGCGAACGAGATCTACGAGTTCCGCACCACCGAGGATGCCGAACTCCACAACTTCGGGTACATCGATCAGAAGGCGGGCACGGTGCACATCCCGATCGAGGATGCGATGCGCCAGACCCTGGCGAAGGGACTCCCCTCGCGCACGATCGAGGGCAACCCGAACGTCGAGACGCCCGGCCTGCTGGCCACCGACTCCAGCTCGGGCCGCGTCATGGAACGTCGCCGGCAGTAGGCATCAGGCAACACAGGTAACGCAAGGCAGCAGCATGAGCACCATCAACCGCCCCACGCTTCCGGTCGTCCGTCGCGCCTGCGCGATGTTCGTCGTCCTGTGCGTGCTCCACCTGGGGCTCTGGCCGACTGGCGCGTGGGCGCAGGGGCCGAACTTCCTCAACGGGTTCACCGGTGATCCGGGCGGCCCGACGGCGACAACGCTGCCGCAGGCGCTGAAGGAAGTGAGCTTCAAGCAGCGGCTCAACGAAAAGCTGCCGCTCGACGCCACCTTCAAGGACGACCTCGGCCGCACCGTGCGTCTCGGCGAGTACTTCGGCGGCACCAAGCCGGTCGTCCTCGCGTTCGTCTACTACACCTGCCCGATGCTCTGCACGCAGGTGATGAACGGCATTTCCGGCGCGCTGCGCGCGCTCCCGTTCGAGGCAGGGCAGGACTTCGACGTCGTCCTGATCAGCTTCGACCCGCGTGATACGCCGGCCAGCGCGGCGGAGAAGAAGCGCACGCACCTCGAATACTGGACGAGCCAGGCCACCGCCAACGGCTGGCACCTGCTCACCGGCGACGAGGCGAACATCACGCGCGCCACGCAGGCGGCGGGCTTCTCGTATCAGTGGGACGACCTGACGCAGCAGTACGCGCACGTCAGCGGGATCCTGATCGCGACGCCGGACGGCACGCTCGCGCGCTACTTCTACGGCGTCGAGTACTCGCCCAAGGAACTGCGGCTGGCCCTCGTGGAGTCGGGTCAGGGCCACATCGGCTCGGTGGTCGATGAACTCCTCCTCTACTGCTATCACTACGACCCGAGCAGTGGGCGCTACGGCGCCACCGTCATGAACCTGCTCCGCGCCGGCGGTGTTCTCACGATTGCGTTCATCCTTGGCGTCATGTTCCTCTCCCGACGCCGGGACGACGCGCACGCGCCCCTGGAGGGCCGCGCATAAATCTATGCTTTCTGGAATCCCTCTACTTCCCGTACAGGCCTCTACCCTCGCGCCGCAGGTAGACGCGCTCTACTACTTCATCGTCGCGGTGACGGCCTTCTTCGGCATCCTGGTGGCGATTCTCGTCACCGCCTTCGCGCTGAAGTACAAGGACGACACCGGCCTGAAGGTGGGAGCGCCGATTACCGGCTCCGTGCCGCTCGAGATCGGGTGGTCGCTCATCCCGTTCTTCGTGGCCGTGGCGATCTTTGCCTGGTCGGCGACGATCTTCTTCCAGTACACCCGTCCGCCCGAGAACACCCTCGAGATCTACTCGACGGGCAAGCGGTGGATGTGGCGCTTCCAGCACCTCGACGGACAGCGTGAAATCAACACGCTGCACGTGCCCGTGGGCCGGCCGGTGAAGATCACCTTCACCTCCGAAGACGTGCTCCACGACCTGTACATCCCGGCCTTCCGCATCAAGGCCGACGCGATTCCGGGTCGGTACAGCTCGATCTGGTTCGAGGCGACCAAGACCGGCGAGTACCACCTGTTCTGCGCCGAGTACTGCGGAACCAGGCACTCCGGGATGATCGGCACCGTCTACGTGATGGAGCCGAACGACTACCAGGCCTGGCTCTCGAACGGCGGCGTCACTGGCGGCTCGATGCAGGCCCGGGGTGAGCAACTGTTCCAGCAGCTCGCCTGCACGACCTGCCACCTCACCGACGGCAAGGGCCGCGGGCCGTCGCTCGCCGGGGTCTTCGGATCGCAGGTCAAGCTGACGAGCGGACAGACGGTCATCGCGGACGAGAGCTACATCCGCGAGTCGATCCTCGCCCCGCAGACCAAGCTGGTCGACGGCTACCAGCCGCTCATGCCGACCTTCCAGGGTCTCGTCAACGAGGACGGCGTGCTCAGCCTCATCGAGTACGTGAAGTCGCTGAACGGAGGAGCGGGCGCCGCCCAGGCGAGCGCCGCGCCAGCCACTGCGCCGGCTCAGGGCGAACGTAGGTAAGGGAACAGACATGTCGACCACAGCTGCTGCCGCATCCCCGGTCACCTATCTCAACGAGAAGACCACGGTCGCCTCGTGGCTCCTCACGAAGGACCACAAGCGTATCGGGCTGATGTACATGCTCACGGTCACGCTCGCCTTCGTGGTGGGTGCCGTGTTCGCCGGCCTGATCCGTCTGGAGCTCGCGACCCCCGCCGGCGACCTGCTGTCGAGTGACACCTATAACCGGGTGTTCACCGCGCACGGCGTCGCGATGGTGTTCTTCGTCCTCATCCCGGTGGTGCCCGCCGTCCTCGGGAACTTCGTGCTGCCGCTCATGCTGGGCGCGAAGGACGTCGCCTTTCCGAAGCTGAACCTCCTCAGCTGGTACGTCTTCATCCTCGGGATGACGGTGACCTTCTCCGCCATCGTGATGGGCGGCGTCGACACCGGCTGGACGTTCTACCCGCCGTTCAGCACCGAGGGTTCGGACAGCAACGTGATGCTGGCCGGCGTCGGCATCTTCATCACCGGCTTCTCGTCGATCCTGACCGGCCTGAACTTCATGGTCACGATCCACCGGATGCGCGCCCCGGGCCTCACCTGGTTCCGGCTGCCGCTCTTCGTCTGGGCCCTCTACGCCACGAGCCTCATCCAGGTGCTCGGCACGCCGGTCGTCGCGATCACGGTGCTGATGGTCGCCCTCGAGCGGTTCGCGCACCTCGGCTTCTTCGACCCGCGCCTGGGCGGCGACCCGGTGCTCTTCCAGCACCTGTTCTGGTTCTATTCGCACCCGGCCGTCTACATCATGATCCTGCCGCCGATGGGCGCGATCAGCGAAGTCATCGCCTGCTTCTCGCGGAAGAACATCTTCGGCTACTCGTTCGTGGCGTTCTCGAGCATGGCGATCGCCGTGTTCGGGTTCCTGGTCTGGGCGCACCACATCTTCGTCGCCGGCATCTCGCCTTACTCGGCGATGGTGTTCTCGTTCCTGACCTACGCGGTGGCCGTGCCGTCCGCGGTGAAGACGTTCAACTGGACGGCGACCCTCTACCGGGGCGCCATCTGGATGCGCGCGCCGATGATCTGGGTGTTCGGCTTCCTCGGCCTGTTCCTCGTCGGCGGCCTCACCGGGCTGTTCACGGCGTCGCTCGGCATCGACATCCACATCCACGACACCTACTTCGTCGTCGCCCACTTCCACTACATCATGGTCGGCGGCGCCATCATGGGCTACTTCGCCGGCCTGCACTTCTGGTGGCCGAAGATGACCGGCCGGATGTACAACGACACGGCCGCCAAGACGTCGGCGGTGCTCGTGTTCGTCGGGTTCAACCTCACCTTCTTCCCGCAGTTCATCCTCGGGTACCTCGGGATGCCGCGCCGGTACCACATGTACCCGCCGGAGTTCCAGGTGCTGAACGTGATGTCGACGGGCGGCGCGGCGATCCTTGCGGTCGGCTACCTGCTGCCGATGATTTACCTCACCTACTCGTTCTTCAAGGGCGAGCAGGCGGGCTCAAACCCCTGGATGGCGACGGGCCTCGAGTGGACGACGCAGTCGCCGCCGCTCCCGCACAACTTCGCGGACCAGCCGGTCGTCACCGAGGGCGCCTACGAATATTCGAAGCGGGAGATGAAAGTTGCCTAACGGAATCGCTGCAACGGCCGTGGATCACGGTCACGCGCACGCACACCACCCTGCGCACCAGCATCACTTCGAGACGATGGCGCAGCAGGCCGAGGCCTCGACCCTCGGCATGTGGATCTTTCTCGTCACCGAAGTCATGTTCTTCGGCGGGCTCTTCACGGCGTACCTGATCTACCGCATCTGGTATCCGGAAGCGTGGGCGGAAGGCAGCCGCGAGCTCGACATCCAGCTCGGCGCCTTCAACACGGCGGTGCTGATCGGCAGTTCGCTCACGATGGCGCTCGCGGTGCGGGCGGCACAGACGAACAAGCAGCGCGCGACGGTCGGCTGGCTCATCTCCACGATGGTGCTCGGCCTCGTGTTCCTCGTCGTCAAGTTCTTCGAGTACAAGCACAAGTACGACCTCGGGCACATCCCGGGGCCGAACTTCCACTTCGAGGGCGTGCACGCGTCACAGGTCGAGATCTTCCTCTCCCTGTACTTCGCGATGACCGGCCTGCACGCGCTCCACATGCTGATCGGCTTCGGCATCATGACGGCCATCACCATCATGGCGGTCAGGGGACGCTTCTCGTCCGAGTGGTCAACCCCGGTCGAACTGGCCGGTCTTTACTGGCACTTCGTCGACATCGTCTGGATCTTCCTGTTCCCCCTGCTGTACCTGGTGGACCGGGCCGGACACTTCGCCTAAGCCCATGGCTGGACACATTTCACCCAAGAGCACCTATTACGCGATCTTCGGCGCCCTGATGGTGCTGACGGCCGTCACGGTCGGCGTCGCGTTCATCAACCTCGGCGCGCTGAACTTCCCGGTGGCGATGGCCGTCGCCGTGACGAAGGCGACCCTCGTGATCCTGTTCTTCATGCACGTGAAGTACAGCAGCAAGCTCACGAAGTTCATCGTGCTGATGGCGTTCTTCTTCCTGTTCATCCTGTTCGGGATGACGCTGACCGACTACCTCTCGCGCGGCTGGTACGCGTCGCCGCGTGGCAGTGTCGGCGCCGGTACGCAGGTCGAGGCCGAGCATCCGGTCCGTCAGCAGCCCGCCGCCACCGCCGAACAGGCGCACTGAGCGACACAAAGGGGAGCCTCACGGCTCCCTGTTCGCTATACCCCCTCAGAAGATCTCGCCGAAGTAGCCCCAGAACTCCTCGACCACCCGTTCCCGCCAGGGGCGATGCGGCCACGCCGCCGGGTCGATGCGCCGCGCACGACCCAGGTCGGTCGTGAAGTCGCGCGTGAGCCGCGCGGCGAGCGCGGAGTCGAAGGCCCCCACGTTGATCTCGTCGTTCAACTCGAGCGACCGGTTGTCGAAGTTGGCCGAGCCGACGATGCTGAGCATGCCGTCGGCCACCAGCGCCTTCGTGTGCATCATCGCCGGTTGGTACTCGAAGAGCTCGGCGCCGATCGCCAGGAGGTCGGCGTAGCCGCTGCGGCTCGATGCCTTCACGGGACGGGCGTCCGTCAGGTCGCCCTCCATGAGCAGCCGCACGCGCACGCCCCGGCGCCTCGCCTCCTGCAGGCTCCAGAGCGTCGACTCATCGGTGATCAGGTACGGTGACTGGATGTCGAGCGTTCGCCGCGCGCTCGCGATCGCGAGCAGGTACAGCAACT
Source organism: Acidobacteriota bacterium (assembly GCA_947465275.1). Lineage (GTDB taxonomy): Bacteria > Acidobacteriota > Vicinamibacteria > Vicinamibacterales > UBA2999 > JBEBGV01. The sequence goes on from CANIAI010000009.1 coordinate 14,769, forward strand.
TCATCCCGTTGGTGCCACCCTCGGGTGAACTCCAGACCACGAGGGTGGGTGCACCATCGGGGACCGGGGCGCTCGCCGGCACGACCTCGGGCTCCACCAGGCCTCCGGTCTCGATCCAGTTCTCGTAGAAGCCGCCCTCGAGGGCCGCGGCCGCCCGGCCGCGCACCTCGACCTGGGTATCGCGCCAGCGGGGACCATCGGCGGTATCGAACGCCCAGTGGTCCGCGACGCCCATGCCGCCGACGAACGCCGCCTCGCCGTCGATGACCAGGATCTTCCGGTGGGTCCGGTAGTTGGCCTCCTCGATGGAGTAGCTGCGCACCTCGTTGAACCACCCGATGCGCACACCCGCGCCCTCGAGGCGTTCGACGGCCGCTCCCTTGAGGGTGCCCGCGCCGACGGAGTCGAGCACCATGCGCACCTGCACGCCGCGCCGCGCGGCCTCGGTCAGCGCCGTCACGAACTGGTCGCCGGTGGAGCCCGCATCGAAGATGTAGGTCTCGAACGAGATCCGGCGCCGCGCGCCCCTGATGCGCTGCAGCATCGCCTCGTAAGCGGACGCGCCGTCGCTGTAGACCACGAAGCGCGTGTCGGGCAGGAGCGGCCGGCCCAGGATCTGGGCGAGGTAGCCGGGGAACCGCGGGTCGTCCGTGGCGAGCGGAGCCCTGATGCGGAGCGCATCCTGATCCTGCGCGATCGCCAGCGCGACCGCGATCAGGACGATGACCGTTCCGACGGCGGTGAGCAGCTTCCAGTGGGCAAAGCGCAACATGCCCAGCCGTTCTGCAAGCCGCTCGCCCGCCGCGGAGGTCGAACGCCTAGCGAGGCGCGCAGGTGGCCGAGAGCACGCGGACGTTCTTCACGTCGACGTCGCGCACGAGCACGTCGTACTCGACGTCAGTGCGCGTGCCGCTGCCGAGAAAGCCCGCCGGCACCCGCGCGACGGCGGAGTTGCCATGGGCATCGAACCGGATCTCGGTGATGTCGCCCTTGCGCTCGATCTCGAACTCACCCTTCCGGAATTCGCGGCCGAGTTGACCCGTCACCTCGACCATGCGGCCCGCGTTGCGGGACAGCTCGTCGGTCTCATCGAGCCAGTAGAGCACCGGCTGGTTCGTACCGGCCGTGCCGGACGTTCCGACCGCGGCACCCGGCTGCCCACTGGCGGCCTGGGTCGCCGTCCGTTCGGTGGTGACGCCGGTGAGCATCACGTCACCCTTCGTCCAGACCAGCATCGACCGGTCGGTGCCCGCGTGGCTGGGATCGGCCGGCGTGACGCACCCGCGAATGACGAGTGTGCGGTCGACGACCGGCGCGCCGGCGCCCTGACCCGCCGCAAGGGGGGCCGCGCAGGCCAGCAGCGCGGCCACGCCGGTGACGGTTCTGAACAGGTTCATGTCCTTACCTCCACGGGGAGATGAAGGCAAGAACGTGACCCGCTGCGCCTCAGTGCACCTGGGAGCTGCCGCCCGCGAGCCCGGCAATGGTGTCGACGAGGCGCCGCGGGTCGGCCGGCTTCGGCATGTGCACCTGGAAACCGGCGGCGTAGGCCTCATCGGCATCCTGCCGGCGGGCGTAGGCGGTCAGCGCAATCGCCGGCATGTCGAGGTCGGCGTTACGTAAGGCACGGATGAGCGTGTAGCCATCCTCGCTGGGCATGCGGACGTCCGAGACCAGCACGTGCGGGTGCCAGCGGGACGCCGCCTCCCGCGCCTCGGCCGCGCTGGCCGCCGTCTCCACGACCGCGCCCGCGTCCTCGAGCAGGGCCCGCACCACATCACGGGTGCCGGCATCATCGTCGACCACCAGCACGCGCACCGCATCGAGCGGCGTGAAGGCATCGGTCGTGGCCCGCGCCGGCGCCGCCTGCGGTGCCACGGCATCGTGCAGCGGCAGCCGCACGCTGAAGGTCGAGCCGTGTCCCGCTCCAGGGCTCTGCGCCGTGATCGTGCCCCCGTGGAGCTCGACGATCTGCCGCACGATGCCGAGACCGAGGCCCAGGCCGCCCCGCGACACACCCGCTTCGTCCTGCCGGAACCACTCGAACACGTGCGGCAGGAAGCTGCCGGAGATCCCGATGCCGGTATCGGCCACCACGAGCTCGGCCTCGCCCTCACGGAGGGCCAGCGATACATCGACGCGGCCGCCGGGAGGCGTGAACTTCACCGCGTTCGACAGGAGGTTCCAGACCACCTGCTCCAGCCGGTGGGCATCCGCGAACACGACCACCGGACCCGCGCCGCCCGCATAGTGCAGCGTGAGTCCCTTCTCGGTCGCGCTCGGCCGCGCCGCTTCCACCGCGGATTCGACGACCTGCTGGAACCCGGTCGCCCCGCGCACCAGCCGCAGCCGCCGTGAGACGATGCGCGACACATCGAGCAGGTCCTCGATCAGCCGCCGCTGGGCGTCGGCACTGCGGGTGATGGCCTCGATCGCGCGGGTCGTGCGCGCCTCGTCGAGCCGGCCGTCACGGAGCAGGCGACTCCAGCCCAGGATGGCGGTGAGCGGCGTGCGCAGCTCATGCGACACCGCCGCGAGGAATTCGTCCTTTGCGCGATTGGCGACCTCGGCATCCTGCCGTGCCGCCTGTTCGCGCGAGAGCATCGCCGAGAGTTCCGTCCGCATCTGTTCGAAGGCACGCCCGAGCGCCCGTACCTCGGCTGGTCCGTCGACCGGGACGCCCGCCGTGAACTCGCCCTGCCGGAGCCGACCGGCCGATTCCGCCAGCGTCCGGACCGGCGTGGCGATCCAGCGGGCGGCCCCGAGCGAGAGCAGCGCCCCGAGCAGCACGAAGACGCCGCCCTGCAGTGCCAGCTGCCGCCAGAGCTGGTCGGCCGGGGCGAGCGCCTCGTCGCGCGCGATGTGGGCGTCGACGCAGGCGTCGCCCAGCGCGGGCACCGGCGCGTAGCCATGAATGGCGTCGACACCGCGATAGTCGACGCCGACAGTGTTGCCAGCCCCTTCATGGCAGTAGGCCAGCGGCTCGTCGCGCGTGCCGGGCGGCGTGGCCGCGGCGGTGAAGCGCGGACGCGTCAGGAAGGTGCCGTCCCCGAGGGCGAGGAAGACCTCACCGGTCCGACCGAGCCCCGCGCCCGCCATGAAGAACGGTTCGACGTCGCGCAGCGTGAAGGCCATCAGCAGGGTCAGCTCCCCGCGAGTGGCTTCCATGACGTAGCCCCGCTGGTCGCCGACCCGGATGACGCGACCGAGCGCCATCGGACCGGGGCGTTCCCACGGTACCTGCGCGCCCGCGTGCCTGAGCAGCCGTCCCCGATACCCGAGTTCGGCGCTCACCGACCCCTCGGTGGCGCGAAACTCCTCGGTCATCGTCTTGACGCACTCCTCCGACCAGCCGAACCGTGCCGGTGTCGGCTCGCCGCAGAGCGACTCGACGCTGACCAGGAAGCCTTCGGCGCGCTGCTGCCGCAAGGTCAGCAGTTGCGTGACGGTCTGCGCACGCGACTCCGCCTCGAGGCGGACACCGCGTCGAGCGTCGGTATCGAGGTTCTCGATCGACGCGCGATAGGCGGCAACCGTCAGCGCGACGGTCGTGACGATTGTCAGGCCGACGAACGTGAGCAGCAGCTGGACGGTGAGCGAGACAGCCCGGGTCTTCATAAGGGTCGTGCTCTACGCGTGCGGGCCGGCGGGCACCGGCGGGGTGAACGATCGGTGGGAGGTACCGACATTCTCGGCTCGAGCGGCGTTCGGCGTTAGGGCCGGCATCAGGGCCGGCGTCAGGGCGCACATCCAGCTCGAGCGCGACCTCGGTTGTGCACGACACCCGGCCGACGTACCGTGGTGATCGTGCAGCCCGACCGCTTTTCCCCGCTGCCGCGCGAGCATGGTGTCTACGGTCAGGTGGGATGCCCGCTGGCCGCGGTGCTGCTCACCTTCGGTGTGCACACGATCCCCCTCGCCCTGATTGGTGTCGTGCTCGCGCTCTTCCTCGCGCATGAGCCGCTGCAGGTCGTGACGGGCGGACGAGGGGCGCGCGTCCGCCCACGGCACGGCAGGCCTGCGCGTGCGTGGATTGCCGGGTTGCTCGCCACGGCCGCGGTCCTGCTGGGGTTGGCCGCCTCAGCCGGTCGCGACTGGATGCCGTGGGCCGCGCCGCCGGTCCTGCTGCTGATTCCGGTCGCGGCCGCCATCATCACACATCGCGAGAAGAGCTGGTGGGGTGAGAGCGCCGTCGCGGCC
>CANIAI010000010.1 GCA_947465275.1 Acidobacteriota bacterium
CTTCGCGGTCGATCCCGACTCGACGCCTGACGCGCCGGTCTTCAACCGGACGGTCACGCTGAAGGACAGCTGGGCGAAGATCGCCGGCAGGGCCTAGCCCGCGCGTCCCGGTCCGAACTCAGCGCCCGTGCCGGGCGCTCCACTCCGCAAGCTGCGTGGCCAGCGCGAGGCTTTCCGGCTGACGCGACAGGCGATCGACCGGCCACGGCAGGCGGAAGGTCCAGTTGTGCGGGCCGACGGTCGCCGGCTGGTTGATCCGCTCGCGCCAGCCGAAGATGTCCTGCACCGGCAGCACGACCAGCGACGAGCCCGCCGCGTACAGCACCTCCAGCAGCGCCTCGCGCACGGCGTGCGCGAGAGAGGCGTCGCCAATCGCGGCCGCGACGTCCTCCGGCGCGAGACGGGCCGCTACCGATGGAATCGCCAGGACAGCCGTCCGCTCGTCGGCGCCGGCCTGCTCCCACCAGAGCACCATCGGCTCGGTATCGTGCGTGCCTGACGTCGCCAGCGAGAGCCGCGGGTAGTCGATCGGGTCGCTGAACGGCTGCCCCTCGTCGTCCCACGCGCGTTCCCACCGGAACACCCGGTACCCGGGCACGCCGAGCGTCTGCAGCGACGCACGGACGAAATCGGGCACCACGCCGAGGTCTTCCGCCACGAGCTCCGCGCCGGCCTCGCGCATCACCGACAGCACCTGCTCGCCGAGGCGGCGCTGGGCGTCGGGGTCAGCCGGCACGAACGCCGCCGGCGAGCCGTCGTGCGGACGGAAGTAGGTGCGATAGAACCCCACCAGGTGATCGATCCGGTAGCCGTCGTACAGCGCCGCGTTCCGGCGCGCGCGCGCACGCAGCCAGTCGAAATCGCGCGCCTCGAGCACGTCCCATCGGTAGACCGGGAGTCCCCAGTCCTGACCGGTCTCGCTGAAGGCGTCCGGCGGCACGCCCACCGAGGCATCCAGGCGGAACACCTCCTGTCGGGCCCAGACGTCGGCGCTGTCGCCGCCCACCATGAACGGCAGGTCACCGAAGAGCGCGACCCGTCCCGCGCGGTCGCGTGCCGTACCCCACTGGTCGGCGGCCAGCCACTGCAGCCAGGCGCGATACTGCACCTCGTCGGCGAGCGCCGTCCGCGCCGCGGCCAGCGCCTCGGGCTCGCGGTTCCGCAGCGGCTCCGGCCAGTCGGTCCAGGCGCGCTCGTCCTGATCGGCGTGCAGCGCGCGAAAGAGCGCGTAGTCATCGACCCACCAGCGTTCCATCTCGAGCCAGGCGTGAAAGGCGGCCGACCGGCGGGTGCCGCCATGCAGGTGCACGTCACGGAAGCGCCCGAAGCAGCGACGCAGCACCGTGTCCTTCAGCCAGCGCACGCCCGCGTAGTCGATCGTCGGCGACGACCGCACCGCCTCGAGCCGGGTGCGCAGGTCAGGCTCGAGCGCCGCTTCACCCCCGAGGTCGCCGAATTCCTCGATGGCGTGCATCGAGAGGTACTGCGGGTCGATCGCCATCGCGCTGAGCGCCGAGTACGGCGACGTCTCGTGCACCGGCATCTCGTTGATCGGCAGCAGCTGCACCAGGCGGAAGCCGGCTGCCTCGCACCAGCGCGCCAGCCACTCGATGTCGCCGATCTCGCCGACGCCCCAGCTGCGCTCGGATGGAATGGAGAACAACGGCACGAGCAGCCCGGCTCGGCGGGCGGGCGGGGCGGGATGATCGGTGGGCATGGGGGCGCTGGAGTTGGGTAACGTCGGCTGCAAGCCAGGTACCCGGATCGTACACCCCTCGACTCTGGTTCTAACCGGCCGTCTCGGAGAGGACGCGCGTGACCGCCGGTGTGAACTGCTCTTCGGGAACCAGCAGGCTCACCACGATGTAGGCCTCACGCTCGAAGTCGAAGAAGTAGCCGGGGTGCACGAGGATGCCCGCGCCCTCCAGCAGATCGAGTGCGATCCGCTCCTCCGGGCGAATCGCCGGCACCCGGATCACCGCCGTCCACCCGCCTTCGACGCGCAGCACCTCGCACGCCGGGTGGCGCGCGGCCTCCGCGCGCAGCGAGTCCAGGTTCGCGCGCACCCGCGCCTGAATCGCGTGCCGGGAGGACGCTCCGCGCGCGAGCAGCGCCGGCAGCGCCACCTGGACCGGGGTCCCCACCGAGAGGAAGCTGTCGGCGATCAGCTCCAGCGCGGCGAGCGCCGCACTCCGCTCCGCCGCGGGACCGCCCGCGATGATCCAGCCGAGCTTCAGCTGTGGCAGGCCGAGCGCCTTCGAGAGACCGCCCAGGGTGAATGCCAGGCACGAGGCACCGGCGGCCAGGTCGGTGCGCGGGCGCTCCACCTCGAGCGGGTACTCGACGAAGACCTCGTCGGCGATGAGCGCCCAGCCGCGTTCGCGACAGACCGCCATCAGGGCGTCGGCCTCGCGCGACGAGACGAACGACCCGGTGGGGTTGTTCGGGCTGACGACGATCACCGCGCGCACGCGGTCCGACGCGCGCCGGACGTCCGCGAGGTCGATCTCCCAGCGTCCGTGGTACTCGAGCCGGTACGTCTCGACGGCCACCCCTTCGAGGGCGGTGAGGTGTTCGAAGAGGGGATAGCTCGGACGCGGCACCAGGACGGACTCACCCGGATTGCACAGCAGCTTGAAGAGCCAGGTGTAGGCCTCGCTGGTGCTGGCCGTGAGGACGATGTCCCCGGGATCAAGCGTCACGCCGCGGCGCGCGTACTCCGCCGCCACGGCCATGCGCGCGGAGGGGAGCCCGAACGCGGACGGCTCGTAGCCCAGCGCCGCGGGTGACGCGAGGGGCGCCAGCAGGTCGGCTGGATAGGGGATCCCCGCGCGCGTCGGATTCGACGCAGTCAGGTCGACGTACGGCGTGCCCGCCCCACGACGGGCATCGAGCGCCCGCGTCAGCGCGTTCCGCTCAGCGAACGGCGGCAGGCGACGGGAGATCATGCGACGCGCGGGAGCGGGCGGAGTACTCGAGCATCTGGGTCTCGAGGTCGAGTGGGTACGACACGACGACGTCGGTGATGTCGCCGCGATCGCCGACCACCGGCGACAGTCTGGGCATCACGAAGGCCGTGTAGGACGGCAGCTCCAGCGCATCGACGCGGCGGAGCACCTCGTCACGGACGGCTGCGTCGACATGGATCCCATAGGTGTCGAGCAGCGCCTCTGCCGCCGCGAGGTCGCCCTCGGCCTTGATCCGCTGCACCTCGGCGAGCAGCCGGCCTGCCCCGACGCGGAACGCGTCGATGTCGACCACGACGAGAAAGGTGCGACCGTCCCGCTGCCGTCGCTCGATCGCCGACGTGTGGGCCAGCAGCCAGTGGACCACCAGCTGGCGGTTGCGCATGTGGTCTTCCTCGAGCTGGAGGCCGTCCCTCACGCGGCGCAGCTGGACGAGCGCCGTCCGCGCGTAGTGCTCGTACTCGGCGCGCACGAGGTGAGGCTGCTCATCGGCGCGCACCGCGCCGATCTCGACCAGCAGCGGGTCGGCGATGAAGTAGAGGGCCACCAGATCGGCGCGTGCCTCCTCAATCGCGGAGAAGTGCTCACGGAGGTACGCCTGCGGCGACAGGGTGAGGCTCGGGTTCATCCGGCCGGAGCCGTGGCCGATGACCTCGTGCAGCTGGGTGGAGAGCTCCTGCGCCCTGGCGTTCCAGTCACGGGCCCGGGCGGCCTCGTCGGCGTCCCACGCGAACTCCGTCCGGAGCGCATCGGGCGTCGAGAGCTCGTAGGCTCGCGCCACGTTCGAGAGTGACACGGACTTGCTGCCGTACCGCTCGCGGACGGCTTGATCGTTGGGGAGGTTGATGCCGACCGCACTCATCGGGCCGGAATCTCCCGTCTCGATCACGACGTCGATCGCCTGCGCCGCGACCCCCTGCACGTCCAGCCGGCAGTACCGCGCGTCCCACGGCATCGCCGCCTCGAAGCGTGCCGCGTGCGCCGCCAGGGTGCGCATGCGCGCGGTCCCCGCGGCGTCCTCGTAATAGACGATGGCCTCCCACGCGCCCTTGACGCCGCGCGGGTCCATGTAGACCTCCACGAATCCGTTGATCGTGTCGACGGTCGCGATGTCGTCGGCCACCCACGCGATGTCATAGGCGAGCCGGTCCGCGTCGTCGCCCGTCCGGTACCAGCGCGTCAGCGCGCGCAGCGCCGTGGCGGTGGCCGGCGGGGCGACGGCGGCCGCCTGTTCGAGACACGCGACGATCCGGCGAATCTCCCGGTCGCAGCGGCCGCCGACGCGATAGACGTCCTCTTCGAGGCGCCCGTCCGATCGCTTCACCAGTCGGGAGTTCAGCGGATAGCGCTCGTCGAAGCCCTCGAGGTCGGAGGTCCGCACGCCCTCGTACAGGTTCGTCGCGCTCGACTCGAGGATGTCGCGCCCCGCACCCGGCGTCTTGTTCGTGACCACCGGGTCGACGGTGGGGTCGAGGAACATGGGCGTGAGCCGCTCGACCTCCTCGCGCAGCTGCGCCAGCCACGCATCGTCCACGGCGACGTCGCGTGACGCACGCGCGGCGGCCAGCACGGCGTCGCGCAGCGCCGCTGGCGAGAGCGCGAGCACGAACTTGCGGGCGGTCAGCGCGTTGTACGGACCCGTGTTGATCCAGAAGAGCTTCGTGTACCGGCGAATCTCGGCGACCACCCCGGAGTCGACGGCGGCGTCAACGGCGGCGCCGCCCCGCAGCACCAGCTCGAGCAGGTCGCGCATCGCCAGCGCGTCGCGGTGACGCTGGTCGTAGTAGATGTCCCGGCCGGCGATCGCCGCCTCATACAGGTGCCAGGCCAGCACCTTCCGTTCGAGCGGCAGCGCGCAGAAGCCGTCGGCGTAGACCTGCACGACGGCCGCGTCGCCAATCCGCTCGAGCACGTGTCGACGCGCGTCCGTCTCGCGCGACGGCAGGCTCACAGGCTCACCGTCTCCAGGTGTCCGGGGGTGTGCGGCGCGATCTGGAACCGGCGCTCGATTTCCGCCTTCAGGCTGTCCATCGGTGCGGGCTCGCCATGTACGAGGAACAGCTGCCGCGGCAGCGACGGGAACGTGCCGAGCCACCGCAGCAGCTCGGTGCGGTCGGCGTGCGCCGACATCGAGTCGAGGCGCGCGATCCGCGCGCGCACCGGCACGTCGTCACCGTGGATGCGCACCAGCTCCGCCCCGTCCACCAGCTTGCGTCCGCGCGTGCCTGCGGCCTGATAGCCGACGAAGAGGACGGTGTTGCGGGTATCGGGCAGGGCCGCCGCCATGTGGTGGAGCACGCGCCCGCCGGTCGCCATGCCGCTCGACGAAATGACGATGGCCGGCTTGCGGCTCGCGGTCAGCTCCTTCGATTGCTGCGTCGACGCGACGAGCTGGAACCGCTCCGTGCAGAACGCCCCGAGGTCACGGCGCGAGCGTGACCGGACGTCGGGGTCGAGCTCTCCCGCCCGTGCGGCGTAGTAACGCAGCGCCTCGGTCGCCATCGGACTGTCCACGTGCACCGGCAGCACCGGGATCCGGCGTTCGGCCTCGAGCTGGTGCAGCCAGTACAGCAGCTCCTCGACCCGGCCGATCGCGAACGACGGGATGATGAGCTTCCCCCCTCGCCGCACCGTGTCGTGGACGATCTCGGCGAGCGCTTCGCCGGTGTCATCCTGCAGGTGTTCGCGGTCACCGTATGTCGATTCCATCAGCAGGACGTCCGCGGCGACGCCATTCGCCGGATCCGGCAGCACCGGGCGGCTGTAACGTCCGAGGTCCCCGCCGAACAGGACTGACGGTCCCTGCTCGAGGCGCGCGAGCACGAAGGCGGACCCGAGCAGGTGACCCGCGGGCCGCATCTCGACCGAGATGCCGGGAGCCACGTCGATCGGACGCTCGTAGCCGATCGGCTGCAGCTGCGTGAGCGCGCGCTGCGCGTCCACCTCACTGTAGAGCGGCAGCGCGGGATGGTGCTTCGAGTAGCCATGGCGATTGGCCTGGCGGGCGTCTTCCTCCTGGATGCGCGCCGAGTCGGGCAGGATCAGGCGGCAGAGGTCGGCCGTTCCCGCCGTGCAGAAGACGCGCCCACGGAAGCCGTGGGCGACCAGCCGCGGGAGGTAGCCGACGTGATCCAGGTGGGCATGCGTCAGCACGATCGCGTCGAGGCTCTTCACCGGCACCGGAAACTCGTCCCAGTTGCGCAGACGCAGTTCCTTGAGCCCCTGGAAGAGGCCGCAGTCGAAGAGCACCCGGTGGCCGCCATGCTCGAGCAGGAACTTCGAACCGGTGACGGTACGCGCCGCGCCGAGGAACGTCAGTTGTGCCACACCTGACGATATATCATGCGGAACGTGCCGTTCCGTGACCGCCACCGCCCGCGCTCGTGCAACCACCTGCACTCCTGCCCGTCCACGCGCACCGTCGCGCGGGTGGTGACGCGGTGAGCCAGGCGCTGCTCGACGCGCTGCGCGGCGACGACTCGGTCATCGCCACCGAGCTGCGTCCGCCGCGGGCGGAGCTCGACTCCGCCGACGGGATGGACGCGTGGATCGACACCTACCACTGCGTGCGCAGCCTGACCCGGCAGGGCGTGCGGGTCTTCCTCACCGACAGCGCGGTCGGCACGCAGGAAGAGAACAACCTGCGGCACCTCGTCACGAACCTCGGGCGTGACGTCGACCGGTCGCACGTCGTCCCGTTCCTCACGTCGAAGCACTCGCTCGAGTTCTGCCTGTCGTACGCCGAGCAGACCTGGCAGCACGGATTCTCGTCGCTGGTGGTGCTCGGGGGGGACAAGACCGTCGGCCGTCCGCGGTGCGTCGAGCACGCGTGGGCGCTGCGTCGTGAGATCCGGTCGCGTGAGCCGCGGCTCGCACTCGGCGGCTGGGCCAACCCGTACGGGAACGCCTCGCAGCAGGTCGACTTCATCGGCGACGACACCTTCACGGCGGAATACTTCCTCACCCAGATCGTCAGCCACCTGAACCCTGCGCCGGTCGCCCGGTTCCTCGACGAACTCGCGCGGCGCGGGACGGACAAGCCGGGCATGTACGGCGTCTTCTACTACCGCAGCGCGAACCGGAAGACCCTGCAGACGCTGAGCCGCTTCCTGCCGGTTCCGGTCGAGCCGCTCATGGCGGAATTCGCTGCCGGTGCCACGCCGGTGGACGTCTGCGCCCGGACGATCCGCGCCATGCGCGAGCTCGGCATCCGCCACTTCTACGTCAGCAACCTGCCGCTGCACGGTACCGCCGCGACGCTGAACACCATCCTCGAGCGCGTCGACGCGCTCGCGACCTAGTTCCGCCCTGAGCCGGCGCGCTCTTCGGCGCGCGGGCCTTCCGCTTGCACTGCGCCGGTCATGCGCAGTGCCGCCTCCGTCCACGGTCACCCGCTCCACCCGATGCTGGTCGCGTTCCCGGTCGCGTATCTGGCCGGGGCGGTCGCCACGGGCGCCGCCGGGCTGCTCTTCGGTCGTCCTCGCCTCACCCGGCTCTCACGCGAGCTCGTCCCCATGGGGATCAGCGCCGGGCTGGTCGCGGCGGTACCGGGGATCGTCGATTACGTGCAGCGCGTGCCGCCGGCAAGTTCTGCGCAGCAGCGAGCGACCACGCATGGGTTGTTGAACGCCAGTGCCCTGCTGCTCTTCGGTGCCGGTTGGGCGCTCGGGGGACGGCGGCGGCCTGGCGCCTCACTGGCGGTGCAGGGGCTCGGACTGGCGCTGCTCAGCCGCGCGGGCTGGCTGGGCGGGACCCTGGTCTACCGGAACCAGATCGGCGTCGACCACCGGCAGCCCGACGCCGGACACTGGCGCGAGTTGACCGCGGGGAGTGACGGACGGGTCGGGGGCGCGGTGACTGACGACGATCAGATGACGCTGGTCCACTCGGCGGGGGCGCGTGTCGTCGTGGCGAGAAGCGAGGGAACCGTCGTCGCCTTTCAGGACCGCTGCACCCATCGAGGGGGCCCACTCTCCGACGGCGTGCTCACCTGCGGCATCGTCCAGTGTCCCTGGCACGGGTCACGGTTCGACGTGCGGTCGGGCGCGGTGCGTCGCGGACCAGCGGCCGAGCCGCTGCAGACGATCCGCACCCGCACCGAGGGCGCCGACGTCGTGCTCGAGACGGCTGACGTACTCCAGGAGCAGCGGCCGCCTAGCTGACGTGCCGGCCGCCGTCCACGCGGATGGTTTCACCCGTCATGAAGTCGGTCTCGATCAGCGCGAGCACGGCCTTGGCGATCTCGATCTCACCGCCCCACCGGCCGAGCGGCGTCGCGCGTTCCACCTGGGCCACCTCCTCGGCGGTCGTCCCCTCCGGCGCCACGATCGGTCCCGGCGCCACGGCGTTGACGAGGATCTCGTCGCCTGCCAGCTCCAGGGCCAGGCCTTCGGTCAGCGCGATCACCCCGGCCTTCGCGACGTAGTACGGCAGATAGCCGCGATACCGCGGACGTCCGCTCGCCGCCACCCAGTCGCTGAAGTTCACGATGCGTCCGCCGCCGGTTCGACGCATGTGCGGCACCGCCGCCTGCGCGCAGAGCCAGGCCGCGCGGAGGTCGACGGCGAGCTGATCCTCCCAGTCCGCGAGCACCAGCTCGTCGAACGCCCGGGCGCGATAGATCGACGCCATGTTCACCAGGACGTCAAGCCGGCCGAGCTGCTCCACCGCGTCATCGACCACGTGGTCGCAGGCGGCGGGGTCGCGCAGGTCGGCGTGCAACGCGATCGCCCGACGGCCCAGTGACTCGACATCGCGCACCGTGGCTTCGGCGTCGGCGCGCGAACTGCGGTAGACGACCGCGACGTCGGCGCCGGCGCGCGCGAGCTCCGTCGCCACGACCGCGCCGATGCGACGGCCGCCGGTGATCAGCGCCACCCGTCCGTTCAGCTTCATCGACGCCGATGTTACCCCGCGACGCGCGGGGCGGGTGCGACCGGCCGTCCGGACGCGCCGTGTGCGCTGCGATCGGCACCGTGCGACATGCCTGCCTGCGACTGATCGGCCTGGGGCTCACGACAGGCGTGCTCATCACGCCGCTGGCCGCGTTCGACGCACCGCTGCCGCCGCAGGCGCTGGGCGACGCGGTCGCGCTGGGGCAGACGGGCATCGAGAGCCGGCGGACCGAGTTCCACCGGCCGTACCACATCCCGATCGGGCGCGCACCGCTCGACGAGATCGAGGTGACCACCCCGTTCAGGCGCGTCGTGCTCGCGGCCGAGGCCACCCTGCGGGCGGGACAGCGGCTGTTCGGACAGCGTGAAGCCTATGCCGTGCTCGGCGACTCGCCGGAGCTGGTGGAGGTGGCCCTCGAGCTCACGTTCCACCCGCTCAACACGCTCATGGGGGTGCCGTCATACGACGTGCGACTGGAACGGGTAGGTGGGGCGGGGGAGATCGTCGTCCCGACGCAGGTCGAGCGCATTCCGCGCTTCGGGCCGCGCGTGCAGGGCGTGCCGCGGACGGCGCCCGGGCAGGGCGTCGGGGTCATACGGGGCGGCTCGCAGCCGATGCTGGGCGGCACCGTCCTAGCCCGTCTCGACGGACGGGTGCTCGATCACCGCGGCGTCTACGATGTCGTGATCAGTGAGGCCGGACGCGAGGTGGCAAGGGGACGGGTCGACCTGGCAGCGCTGAAGTGAGGCGGCGGGAACGCCGCCGGCCCTGAACGGACCGGCGGCGCGTTGTGAGGTCGACGACGACTACGAGAGCACCCGAACGACGACGCGGCGGTTCTGCGCGCGACCCTGACGGGTGTTGTTCGGCGACACCGGCTTGTCTTCGCCGTAGCTGATCACGTTGATCTTGTGCAGCGGAATCTGGTGCTGCATGTAGAGGTACTTCTTCACCGACTCGGCCCGCTGCATGCCGATCCGCTCGTTGGTCGTCTTGTCACCGACGTTGTCGGTGTGACCTTCGATTTCGATCCAGATGGCCTTCGGGTCGGCCTTGAGGGTCCCGACGACCTGATCGAGCCGCATCTTCGCCTCGTCCGGCAGGTCGGTCTTGCCGAACTTGAAGTTCCCCTGGTCTTCACTGAGCGTGACCTCGTAGACCAGCTTGCGCGCGGCGGCCTCGGCGGCCTCGACGCGGGTGTTCACCGTGGTCACGCGGGTGTCGGCGGCCTTGGCCGCGTTGGCCGCCGCGTCCGCCGCCGACTTCGCGTCGCTGGCCGCACGACCCGCGGCTTCAGCCTTCGTGTCGACCGCGCCGATGCGCTCCTCGTTCTTGCGGGTCCGCTCCTGGGTCTCCTCGACGGTGCCGCTCAACGTGTCCACCTTCGTGTTCACGCCACCGACTTCCGTCCGGACGAACTTCTTCGACGCACACGCCGGCGCAATGGCCACCGTGAGGGCAAGCAACGACGCACTCAGCACTGATTTCCGCATGATGTCCTCCTGAACTCCCTAGCTTCCCGAACGCGCCGGGCCTGCCATGTATCCGCTCCGCGCGCGAACCACCAGATTGCGCTTCCGCACCCGCACCTCGATCGGGTGCCAGCCTGGACGGGCACCCGGTTCGAATGTAATGACATACTGCTGACGCAGTTCCCCGAAGATGTCCCGGACCGCCGCCACCGTGTGCGCCGGCATGCTGGCGATCCGGATGTCGCCGCCGGTCCACCGCGCGAGATCGGCCGGCGTGCCGATGCCCTCGCTCTGCCCCGCCGCCGTGAGCAACCCGAACTCCCCGCCCGGGTGGTCGGTCGGCGTGACCACCGCCAGCAGGTAGACGGGCACGTCGATCGAGCTCGCAATGCCTGAGACCTGCGCCGCCGTGAGGCGGCTCGCCGTGTCGATGCCGTCGGTGATCACCAGCACCGCCCGGTGCCGGTTCGACCGCTCGGCGACGGTCCTCGCGGTCTCCCCGATCGAATCGAAGAGTGAGGTCACGCCCCACGGACGACCCTCGAGGCTCACCCGGCGAATGAGATCCAGGTCGGTGGTGAACGGCACGACCTGCTGCAGCTTCGAGTCGAACGTGAAGAGGGCCGCTTCGTCCTGCGACGGCTGCAGGACGGCGATCGCCTGATTCACCGCATCCCGTGCCCGCCCGATGTTCCCGCCCACCGCCATGCTGCCGCTGATGTCGAGGACGATGGCGAGACTGATGGCCGCATCCCCGGCATAGAAGTCACTGATCGGCCGGCCGAACCCGGAGTCGACCAGCTCGAAATCTTCGCGCCGCAGGTCCTTGATGACCCGGCCGCGGCTGTCACGCACCGCGACAGTCACCGTGACCGCCTCGACGCCGCCCTTGAAGGTTGCCTGGCCACCCTCGCCCTGCCCGAGCGCCTGCAACACAGTCTCCGTGCCCGACAGTGTCAGGGTGCCCACGAGGGCGATGACCGTGCTGAGGGAGCGGAGCGTCACGCCCACTTCCTTTTCAACCTGCTTGCCAGATCCGTCCGCAGGAAAAGTGCCCGGAAATGCGCGAAGTCTCGCGTGGCTCGGCGGTATGAGCTCGTGGCGAGCTCCTCAATCAGTGTAACGGTTACACCCATGACCTGTTGGTGTGTAAATGTTACTACCGAGAGGCGCCGGTTGGTCTCCCGAGGGTGCTGGATGCCGGTCCGGAACACAAAGCGGTAACATTGGCCGATGCCGACCTCGAAGATCACCTCGCCAATTCCCGTCGCCCAGCGCGTCGGGCGCTTCTCGTATGCGATCCGGAATATCGTGACGGCGGCGCAGGCGGTCGAGGCCCGGGGTCAGCGTGTGCGCTACCTGAATATTGGTGATCCGGTGGCGTTCGGGTTCAAGACGCCCGCGCACCTCATCGAGACGGTCGCGAAGGCCATGCGGGACGGCCGAAACGGGTACCTTCCCTCACCCGGCATCCTCCCGGCGCGCGAGGCCGTCGCCGCCGAGTACCAGTCGCGCGGCGTCCAGATGACGCCCGAACGCGTGCTGATCACCACCGGCACCTCGGAAGCGATCGATCTCGCGCTCAGCGCGCTCGTCGACGAGGGAGAGGAAGTGCTCGTCCCCTCGCCCACCTATCCGCTCTATACGGCGGTGATGGCGAAGATCGGGGCTGTTCCGAAGTACTACCGCACACGCCCCGAGGCCGACTGGCTGCCGGATCTCGAACACCTTCGCAGCCTCATCACGGAACGCACGCGCGTGCTGGTGGTGATCGACCCGAACAATCCGACTGGCGCGGTCTATCCGGAACACGTGCGGCGCGCCCTCCTCGCGATCGCCGAAGAGACGGGTCTGACCGTCGTGGCCGACGAGGTGTACGGCGACGTCGGCTTCGACGGCCCGCTGCCGCTGCTCGGCACGCTCGACCCCGACGCCCCGGTCATCTCGCTGTCGAGTCTGTCGAAGGCGTACCTGGCGCCAGGCTGGCGCACCGGCTGGCTGACGGTATCGATGACACCGCGCCTCGATGCCGCGCTCGCCGCGATGAAGAAGCTGGCTGACGGCCGTCTCTGCAGCCCCGGCCCGATGCAGTACGCCGTGGAGGCGGCACTCACCGGAGATCGCTCACACCAGGCGGCGTTCCGGCTGGCCCTCGCCGAACGCGCCCGCGTTACCACCGAGGCGCTGAACGCCATTCCGGGTATGCACTGCGTGGCGCCCCGCGCGGCGTTCTATGCGCTCCCCTCGGTGTCGCTCCCGCCGGGACGCACAGACGAGGAATACGTGCTCGCGCTCCTCGAGGCGACGGGCGTGCTGGTGGTGCACGGCTCAGGGTTCGGTGTCCCCGCCGAGGGTGGCTTCTTCCGAATCGTGTTCCTGGCCGACCCGGCCGACCTGCGCGGCGTGTACGCCGACATCGCGTCGTTCACGGCCGAATACCTGCGCCGCGGCTGAGGTCTTCGCGCCGGCGGCGCGGAAGTTGCGGGTCGGCGCGGTCGAGATGGACACGCACCGCGACGAGACGACTGGCGCTTCCCTGGTCGGCAGGACGATCGACAACTCCCCACGCGCGCTGATTCGGTATGCACTGGCGGCGCTGGTGCTCACCACGGCGCTGGTGTGGACGTCCTACCTCGTCCGGGACGTACTGATCCTGATCTACGTCGCCATCCTGGTGGCCATCGGCCTCGGGCCCCTGGTCAACAGCATCGAGGCGCGCCGGCTGCCGAGCCTGCGCCGCCACGTGCCGCGCTGGCTGGCCATCCTCGCCATCTACGTCACGCTGCTCGGGGTGGTCGTGGGCGCCGCGGCCGTCATCGTGCCGCCGCTCGTCACGCAGGCGCGTGACCTCTGGGCGAGCGCGCCGCGGCTGCTGCACACGGCGCAGGCCTGGCTGCTCGACCGTGGCCTGATCACCCGCGAGATGTCGGTACAGGAAGCCGTGCAGCAGTCGACGCTCGCCGGCCCGGATGCGGTGAGCACCGTGCTCGACGCGGTGACCGGTGTACTCGGGGGCGTCTTCGGCCTGTTCACCATCCTGATCCTGTCGTTCTATCTCCTGGTCGATGGCGAACGACTCGCCTGGCAGTTCGTCCGGATGTTTCCGCCCGCCGAGCGGCCACGGGTGCGCGATGCGGCCGCGCGGGTGTCGCGCAAGGTCAGCGCCTGGCTGGGCGGACAGCTCCTGCTCTCGGGCATCATCGGGGCGAGCGCGGCGCTCGGCCTGTTCCTGATGGACGTGCCGTACTTCTACGTGCTGGCGCTGATCGCCGCGCTCGGTGAGATGATTCCTATCGTCGGACCGTTCCTGTCGGCCATTCCGGCGGTGCTGGTGGCGCTCGCGGTCTCGCCGGCCGTTGCGCTCGGCGTGATCGTGTTCTTCCTGGTGCAGCAGCAGATCGAGAACCACCTGCTCGTGCCGAAGCTGATGGAGCGGCAGGTCGGCGTGAGCGCGGTGTTCGTGATCGTCGCCTTGCTGCTGGGTGGACGCCTGCTCGGCATCGTCGGCGCCATTCTGGCGGTGCCGACCGCGGCGATCGTCCAGGTGCTGCTCGAGGAACTGTGGCCGGACACCTCCGGCGAAGGGAGATCCATCTCGCGTGTGGTCGACTGAGAAGCACGACGTCACCGGGGCGCCGGTATCGCCCCATCGCGGGCGCGAGATCCGGACCACGCTGTTCGCGACGCTCGCCTTCGCGGCACTCGCCGTCTACTTCACCTGGCCGTCGGCGCGCGGCCTGACGCGCGACGTGCCCTGGGATCTTGGCGACTCGCTCCTCGTCATGTGGGTGCTGTCATGGGACGTGTCGAAGCTCAACGAGCTCGCCACCGGTCACCTCGACGTCCTCACCCGCTGGTTCGACGCCAACATCTTCCATCCGGCGCCGCTGACGCTCGCCTACTCGGAACACCTCCTGCCGCAGGCGCTCACGGCGTGGCCGATCCAGGCGCTCACCGGGAATCCGCTCCTCGCCTATCAATTGATCTTCCTGTCGACTTACGTGCTCTCGGGCCTGGGCACGTACCTGCTGGTGCGCGAACTGACGGGCGACCGGCGCGCGGCGTTCCTCGCCGGGCTCCTCTTCGCGTTCAGCCCGTATCGCAACTCGCAGGCGGCGCACGTGCAGGTGCTCTCCTCGCAGTGGATGCCGTTCACGCTGTACGGCTTCACGCGGTACCTGAACACAGGACGACGGCCGGCGCTGGCGTGGGGCACCGCGGCGCTGGTCGCGCAGGGGCTCTCGTGCGGCTACTACCTGCTGTTCTTTCCGCCCGTGGCCGCGTTCTATGTGCTCTGGGAACTGGCGCGTCGCGGGCGCCTGCGTGACACGCGCGCCTGGATCGACTTCTCGGTCGCCGCCCTGGTGACCGCCCTCGTCGTCGCCCCCTTCCTGGTGCCGTACGCCCGCATCAGGACCGACCTGCAGATGGCGCGCAGCATCGAGGAGATGCAGCTGTACTCGGCGGACGTCTACAGCTACCTGACGGTGCTCGACATCCAGCGCGTCTGGGGACCGCTGCTGGACGGGTATCAGCGCGCGGAGGGACAACTCTTCCCCGGCGCCATTCCCTGCCTGCTGACGCTGCTCGCGGTGGGACAGCTGACCCACCGCGCCTGGCGCGGGAGCCTCGGCGTGCCGGACGCGCGGCCCCTCCTGAGCGCCTCGCTGCTGGCGATTGCGATCGCCGCGCTCGTCGTCGCCCTGGTGGCGCTGTTCGCGCGGCGCCTCGACGTGACCATCGCCGGCATTGACCTGCGCGTCTCCGACGTCCGGCGCGTGTTGATCTGGAGCACGGGCGCCTTCGCGCTGCTGCTCACCCAGTCGGCCCGGGCACGCGCCGCCATGCGCGTGCTCGCCACCACCGAGACGTTCTTCCTGCTGGCGATCGTCGCCTGCTGGTGGCTGTCCCTCGGACCGGCGCCGACGGTGGCCGGGCGGCCGGTCGAGTTCCCGGCGCCCTATCGTGCCCTGACCGCCGTGCCGGGGTTCGACGGCCTCCGCGTGCCGGCACGGTTCGCGATGCTCGTCATGCTGGGCCTCGCGATCGCGTCCGGCTATGCCGTCGCCGCGCTGCGCCTGCGCTCCCGCCAGGGCGGGCTCGCGCTGGTGACGGTGCTGTCGGTGCTGTTCCTCATCGAGGCACCGGTCTCGACGTTCCCCGTGAACCAGACGGGCGGGTCACAGGGCAAGGAGCCCCCCGAGGCACGCGTCTACCCACCCGGTCGCACCCCGGGGCTCTACGCGGACATTGCCGCGCTCGGCCCCGACACGGTGCTGCTCGAGCTGCCGGTCGGCGAGCCGAACTGGGACATCCGGGCGGTCTTCTACTCGAGCGGGCACTGGCATCGGCTGGTGAACGGCTACAGCGGCTTCTTCCCGCCGCACTACGGCGCGCTCGTCGCGGGGCTGGCGGATCCCGCGCGCAACGAGGCGCTCTCGTGGACGGCGCTCCGTGGGTCGCAGGCGACACACGTGCTGGTGCACGAGCAGGCGTATCGAGCGGCGGAAGCCGAGCAGATCCGCCACTGGCTCGACACGGGCGGTGCGCGCGTGCTGCGCCGCCTCGGCCCTGACGTCCTCTACGAAGTCCCGCGCTGAGCGGTACGCGGGTTGCGGACGGGCGGCGAATGGCGCTGCCTGCTGTCGTGCACGCCGCCGTGCCGGCTGGAGCCCGGCCGCGGTCCCGCTTCGGTGACGTCGTGCTGGTGCTGTTCCTGCTGGCGCAGTGCCTCGACGGGGTGTTCACCTACGTCGGGGTGACCACCTTCGGGCCGTCGGTCGAGGCGAACCCGCTGCTGACGCTGCTCATGGTGCACTGGGGTCACGGTCTCGCCCTCGCCACGGTCAAGACGGTCGCGTCGCTGCTCGGCATCGGGTTGCACCTGGCCGGCGTGCACGAGGTGGTCGGGGTGCTGGCCGCCTTTTACGCCGCGGTCGCGGTGCTCCCGTGGGCGGTGCTCCTCTTCCTGCTCCCGATGCCCTCGTGATCCCGCGCGGCAGGGCGCGCGTATACTCCCGACATGCGCGGCGACCCGTTGCGGTACCTCTCCGATGAGCTGGATGCCCTGCGGACGGCCGGTCTCTACCGGACGCTGCGCGTCCTCGACGCCGAGCAGCAGGCGCACGCCTCGATCGACCATCGCTCGGTCGTCAATCTCTCGTCGAACAACTACCTCGGACTCACCACGCACCCCCGCCTGCGCGAGCGGGCACAGGACGCGCTCGCGCGCCTCGGCGTCGGGTCGGGCTCGGTCCGGACCATCGCCGGCACCATGGCGATCCACCTGGAACTCGAGGCACGACTCGCCGCCTTCAAGCAGACCGAGGCGGCGGTCGTCTTCCAGAGCGGCTTCACGGCCAACGCCGGCACCGTCTCGTCGCTGCTCGGGCGCGACGACGTCATCGTGTCGGACGAACTCAATCACGCCAGCATCATCGACGGCGCCCGCCTGAGCCGCGCCGCCATCAAGGTGTTTCCGCACCGTGACGCCGCCGCCGCGCGCGCGATTCTCGAGGGGCTGCCGCGCGGACAGCGGACGCTGCTGATCACCGACGGCGTCTTCAGCATGGACGGCGACCTCGGCGCGCTGCCGGCGCTCTGCGACGTCGCCGACGAGTTCGGCTGCATCATGATGGTCGACGACGCGCATGCGAGCGGTGTCTTCGGCCGCAACGGCCGCGGCACCGTCGACCACTTCGGTCTGCACGGCCGCGTCGACGTGCAGGTCGGCACGCTCTCGAAGGCGATCGGCGCGCTCGGCGGCTATGTCGCCGGCTCGCGGGCGCTGATCGACTTCCTCTATCACCGGGCCCGGCCGTTCCTCTTCTCCACGTCGCATCCGCCGTCGGTGGCCGCCACCTGCCTGGCGGCGCTCGATGTCCTCGAATCGGAGCCCCAGCTGATCGATCGTATCTGGGAGAACACCCGCTTCTTCAAGGCAGGGCTCCGGCGGCTCGGCTTCGACACCGGCGCGAGCGAGAGCCCGATCACCCCGGTGATCGTCGGAGACGGCGCCCTCGCGATGCGCCTCTCGGATCGCCTGTTCGCGGAAGGGGTCTTCGCCCAGGGCATCGCCTTCCCCACCGTGGCGCGCGACCGCGCACGCGTCCGGACGATCGTGATGGCGACGCACACGCGCGAGGAGCTGCAGTTCGCGCTCGACTGCTTCGAGCGCGTGGGACGGGAGCTCGGGATCCTTGCGGCGTAGACGACGCGTCCGTCGGCTGTCCGCATTCGCCCTGATCTGGTGGCTCGCGACGGCAGCTGCGCCCTCCGCCCAGGCCGCGCAGGCGGGACAGGCCGGGCAGGCCGCGGGCCAGGCGCCGGCCGCGAGTGATGGCCCCGCGGCGGTCGTGTCGCGGTTCGAGC
>CANIAI010000011.1 GCA_947465275.1 Acidobacteriota bacterium
CCCCCGCTGCCGCCGCCCTTGCGCTTGCCACCGCGTCCCTGGCCGCCGCGACCACCCTGGCCGCCGCCGCTGCCACCGCCGCGCGAGCCGGCCGGCTTCACCAGGTTGCCGTGCTCGTCGAAGTCGGGCTGGCGTTCGTTCGGGTCGACGTCGAACTCGATGTCCAGCAGCGACGACCGCTTGACCGGCACCTCTTCGGGATCGACCAGGTCGGCGTCGGCAACCACCTCGACCGATTCGGTGACCGCCTCGGCCGCCACCGTGACCGAACCCTCGGCCCCGCCGGCCGCGCCAGCGTCACCGGCGTCACCCGCCGGCTGAATCTCCTCGACCGACACCGCCTCGACCAGGCCGCTCTCGGCCCCCTGCGCGAGCGTGTCGAGATCGACCTCGACCGGCAGCGTCTCTCCGTCGCCGCCCTGCTCGTCACCGCCCTGATCACCGCCGACCGCCACGTTGCCGTCGGCCTGGGCCGCCTCACCGGTCATGCCGGCACCCGGGAACACGCGAATCGCGCCCTGACGGTCGCGCTCGATCCGGAGCACGCCTTCCTTGCCGGCGGCGCGGAGCAGGTCGACCACGGAGGCGAAGCCGTACTTCCGCTCGTCGAAGCCCTCAATGCTGTTGCGCAGGAACTGCTTCGCCTGGCGCACGTACATCGGCCAGCGGGTGGCGGCGCTGAGCGCCTGCTGCACCGCCCGGATGCCTTCGGCGGTCGCCTCGGGCGAGCTGTTCAGCGGCTCACCGGACGCCTCTTCGGGGGCAGCCCCCTCGGCGTGCGGCTCGCCCGTCGCGGGCACCTCGGCGACGTTCGCCGTGGCGAGCGGGGCGTCGGCGATGGCGGCCATGGCGTCTTCGCTCGCCTCGACCAGCATGCTGCGACCCGCGTGACGCAGCGTCACCGCGCCGGTCTCGGCGACCTTCTCCATGAAGTCGCGGAAGCTGCTGGCGCCGTAGTTCCGTTCCGAGAACGTCGAGTCGAGCTGCAGCAGCGTGCTCTTGAGCAGGCCGAGCTGCGGCGTGACCTCGCGCTCCGACAGCACCTTGAGGGCGCGCTTGACCAGCGGCAGCGCCTTGGTGACGTCGCCGGCCGACGAGGTCGACTGCCGGCCGCCACGTTCCTGGTTGCGGCCGCCGCCGCGGCTACTGCCGCCGCCGCTGCTGCTGCTGCCGAGCAGGTTCTCGTAGGCGATGAACTCGTGACAGTTCTTCTGCATCGTGACGCTGGTGAACTGGCGTCCGCCGACGACGATGACCTTGCGTCCGTACTGCTTGAGCTTCTCGACCAGCGAGATGAAGTCGCTGTCGCCGCCCACGATGACGAACACGGTGATGTGGTCGTGCGTGAACGCCATCTCGAGGGCGTCGAGCGCCATGGTGATGTCGGCGCCGTTCTTGTCGCCGCCCGGGGTGACATTGCGCTGCACCATCCGGATGGCGTGCTGGGTCAGGACGCGGCTGTAGTCGCCCGCGCGCTTCCAGTCGCTGTAGGCGATCTTGGTGACAATCTCGCCGCGCTCCTTGATCGCCTCGAGCACCAGGCCGATGTCGAACTGGTTGCCGATGGTGCTCTTCACACCGATTTCGACGTTGTCGAAGTCGATGAACACGGCGATCCGTGCGCTGCGGGTTTCAGGTGTATTCATTGGGAAGTCCATAGGGCCTGCGCGGGTGGGCTGAGGGGAAGGCTGGCCTGCCGCGGCCGTTTCATCGGCCGGGGGCGCCCCCCGATCGTCGGGGAACCCCTGTAGCACGCGCGTCAGGTGAAGGTGAACGGTGCTCACTCGAGCCGCGGGGCTTTCCCAGCCGGGCGCTCGAGGACACGACAGTATAGCCCGGCCGGGCCCCGGCAGCCGGGGAATGCGACAGGACGCGACAGAACCGGCTCCCCGGGGTCCCTGGAGGCGGGGGGCCGGCAGGCGCCTACGAACCCAGCTCGGTCGGCGTCTCGACCTCGGGCGGGATGACGCGGGTGAACTGCCCGCGCTGCAGCAGTTCGCGCCCGCGGCCGCCGCGGCCGGTGATCTCGTACTTCGTCGTGCTGATCGTCTGCTCGGCGCCGCGGCTGGTCTCGACCCGCATGATGTCGCGGTCGCCCGTCGACGCGAGGAACCCGAGCACCCGGTCGTCGCCCTCCGAGAGCTTGATCAGGATGACCCCCTTGCCCGGACCCGAGAGGAAGTTGACCTCCTCGACCGGGCAGAGGATCGCGCGCGCCTCGCGCGTCGCCGCGATGAGCGTCTCGCGTCCCGTGACGCGGGCGACGCCGACCACCTCGACTCCGTCCGCGGGGCGGGCGAACCGGCGTCCGGCGCGCGTGCTCGCCTCGACGAGCCCCTCGAGCCCGAACCGCAGGCTGTAGCCGTCGCTGGTCACCGCCAGCGCGTGCACGGGCGGCGCCGAGCCGTCGGCGCGCGCCGCGATGTCGCCCGTCAGCCGCGGGTCGAGGCTGAGCGCCGCGATCACGCGCTCGCCGTCGCGCAGCTTGAACAGCTTCTGCACCGGCTCGCCGTAGCCGGTCGACGCCGGGATGTCGACGATGCGGCTCGTGTAGGCGACGCCGAAGTTGGTGAAGAGGACGACCGTCGCGCGCGTGCTGCCCTGCAGCACCGCGAGCACCGAGTCACCCTCGCGCAGGCGCGTCGCCTGCACGTCGCGCACTTCCTTCTGGCGCTTCACCCAGCCGTCGCGCGAGACGATGACGACGTTGTCTTCCTCGACGATGAAGTCTTCCTCGGTGAAGGCGATCGCCTCTTCCGACTCGATCAGCGAGCGGCGCTTGTCGGCCTTGCCGCCGTGCGCCGCCGCCACCTGCTCGATCTCCGCGCGGACGATCGACCAGCGCCCCTGTTCGTCCTTCAGCAGCCCGCCGATCTGGGTCGCGCGCCGCCGCTTCTCGGCGAGCTCGTTCTGGATGACCAGGATCTCGAGCCGCGCGAGGCGGTACAGCTTCAGCTCGAGGATCGCATCGGCCTGCTCGTCGTCGAGGCCGAAGCGGGCCATGATCTTCTCGGCCGAATCCGCCTTCCCCTCCGACTTCCGGATGATCCGGATGATCTCGTCGAGCGCGTCGAAGACCTTCTCGAACCCCTCGAGCACGTGGATGCGCTTCCGCAGCGCGTCGAGCTCGTACGCGAGACGGTTGGTCACCACCTCGAGCCGGAAGTGCAGGAAGTGCCAGAGCACCGCCTTCAGGTCGAGCCGCTCCGGACGCCCGACGTCGGTGTTCTCGGTCGGGATCAGGCAGGTCATGTTGACCGCGAAGTTGGTCTGCAGCGGCGTGTGCTTGAACAGGTACGCCATGACCATCTTCGGGTCGGCGTCCTTCTTCAGCTCGAGCTGAATCCGCACGTCGTCGGTCGAGACGTCGCGCACGTCGAGCAGCGGCGGCAGCTTGCGCGAGAGCACCACCTCGGCGATCCGCTCCACGAGCACCGACTTGTTCACCGTGTAGGGGATGCTGGTGATGAAGACCTCGCGCGTCGTGCGCGAGACGGTCCCCTCTTCCCAGGTCGCCCGCAGGCGCACGCTGCCGGAGCCGGTGCGGTAGATCTCCTTCAGCTCGTCGGCCGAGTTCAGGATCTGCCCGCCGGTCGGGAAGTCGGGCCCCTTCACCCACTTGCAGAGCTGCACGCTGGTGAGATCGGGGTTGTCGAGCAGCTTCAGGAGCGCGGTGCAGATCTCCGCCAGGTTGTGCGGCGGGATGTTCGTCGCCATGCCGACCGCGATGCCGGTGGCGCCGTTGATCAGCAGGTTCGGGATGCGCGCCGGCAGCACCACCGGTTCGGTGCGCGTGCCGTCGTAGTTCGGGCGGAACGGGACCGTGCGCTGGTCGATCTCGGCCAGCATCTCATCCGCGATGCGCGCGAGGCGGCACTCGGTGTAGCGCATCGCCGCGGCGCTGTCGCCGTCGAGCGAGCCGAAGTTGCCCGACCCGTCGATGAGCGGATACCGCAGCGAGAACGACTGCGCCATGCGGACGAGCGTCTCGTAGAGCGCCGCGTCGCCGTGCGGGTGGAAGCTCCCCATGACGTCGCCGACCACCTTCGCGCACTTGCGGTGCTTGGCGTCGGCCGTCAGGTTCTGCTGCCACATCGTGTAGAGAATGCGGCGCTGCACCGGCTTGAGGCCGTCGCGCACGTCGGGCAGGGCGCGCGACGTGATGACCGAGAGCGCGTAATTCAGGTAGCGGCTCTGCGCCGCCTCGTGGAGCGCCACGCCTTCGGTCGACCCCGCGGCACCGCCGCCGCCACTCCCGCTGCCGGAACCACCGCTGCCGCGTCCGCCCGACCCGGTGCCGCCAGAGACAAGGCCGCCAGAGGCGGGGCCGCCCGCCACGGCGCCGACGACCGGCGCTGCAGGCGTCACGCCGTCGCCAGAACCGTCGGCATCGGGGTCTGGGCTGTCGAAGAGGGAGGGGTCGGGTGAACCAGGGGTACGTGCCACGCGAAGGATCTTACCGGATGCGGGTTTATGATCGAGCGTTCACCCAGCCAACCGAGACACAGAGGAGAGACCCGACGATGCTGCCCTACGGCCCCAAGGACTTCGCCAACGCATTTCTGACCGTTCGCAACAACACCATCAAGGCGGCGGAGGAGATTCCCGAGGAGCAGTACGACTTCTCGCCGGCCCCCGGCGGCCGCACCGTGCGGCAGCTGCTGACGCACATCGCGTTCGGCAACGAGTTCAACCGCAAGGCGCAGGGCGACCGGCTCACGACGCTCAAGGGGTTCGACTTCCCGGCGTTCATCGGTCCGCTCATGGCCGAAGAGCAGAAGCCGCGCACCAAGGCGGAGCTGCTCGCGCTGCTGCGCAGCCGCGGTGACGAGTTCGCGGCGTGGCTCGGCGGGCTCGATGAAGCGATGCTGGCGGAGCGGATCGAGATGCCTCAGCCGGGCGAGACGAAGACCCGATTCGAGATGCTGCTCGGCGTGAAGGAGCACGAGATGCACCACCGCGGGCAGCTGATGATCTCGCAGCGCCTGGTCGGCATCACCCCGCACCTCACCCGCGCCATGATGGAGCGGATGGCGGCGCGCTCGTAGAAGGATCCCTGATGGCCGCTGTCTTCACGCCCCGCACGGTCCGCTTCCTCCGCACCCTCGCGCGCAACAACGACCGCGAGTGGTTCAAGGCCCACAAGGCGGAGTACGAGCAGGACGTCCAGGCGCCGATGGTGGCCGTGGTCGCGAGGCTGGCGGACGACTTCGCCGGCTTCGCACCCGAACTCGTCGCCGACCCGCGGGTGTCGCTCTTCCGCATCTACCGCGACACGCGCTTCAGCGAAGACAAGTCGCCGCTGAAGACGCACATCGGCGCGCACTTTCCCACCCGTGGGTTTCCGAAGGGCGAGGGCGCCGGGCTCTACTTCGAGGTGGCGCCGACCGGCATCTGGATTGGGGGCGGGCTCTACCGTCCGCCCACGGCGGCGCTCGTGCGGCTGCGAGAGGCGATCGCGCTGAACCCGAAGAAGTTGCAGAAGATCGTGACCGCGCCGGCGTTCAAGGACGCCGTCGGCGCGCTCGACGGTGAGCGGCTGAAGGGTGTGCCGCGCGGCTACCCGGCCGACCATCCGGCGGCGGATCTCCTGAAGTTCAAGCAGTTCATCGCCGGCACCGAGCGCGAGGCGGCGTATGCGAGCGACCCCGGGTTCTATCCGGATCTGCTGAAGGTGTTCCGTGCGGTGCTGCCGCTGGTGCGCTACCTGAATGCCGCGCTCGCGCCGCTGAAGTAGCCGCGACGTCATGGCACGCCTATTTCCTTGACACGCCTTTCGCACAGGCCCGGCACGACCTCGGCGATCCCGGTGAGAAGGCCTCATTACGGGGGCTCTGCTGATGTGCGTGAGACGACCGTGAGCGGGCAAGGCGTGGGCGTCATCTCAGGCTGCGATCGCCTCACCTGAGGCATCCTGCGGGCCCGACAATCACGGGCGTACGATGCGGCATGCACGCGGAGTCCTCGCTCGATCTCGTCTCCACACCCGCGCCCACCAACAGCTACGCGCCGCCGCACGTCGAGCAGCTCGCCGACGCGATCGCGACGCTTGCCGCGCGGCTGCACGCGGCGACCTACGAGCTGCTGGTGCTGATCCGTCGGTTCGACGACGCCGGCGGCTGGAGCGGCGGGTTCGTCTCGTGCGCGCACTGGCTCCACTGGCGCACCGGCATCGACCTCGGGGCGGCGCGCGAGAAAGTGCGTGTGGCGAAGGCACTCGCCACGCTGCCGCTGATCAGCCAGGCGATGGAGACCGGACGGCTGTCGTACGCGAAGGTCCGGGCGCTCACGCGGGTCGCGACTCCGGACGAAGAAGTGCGGCTGCTCGAGTTCGCGCACTGCGCGACCGCCGCGCAGGTCGAGCGGCTCGTACGCGCGTGGCGACGGGTCGACCGAGTCGCCGAGGCGGCCGACACCGAGCGGCGGCACCTGCAGCGCGAGCTGCGGATGTGGGTGGACGACGACGGGATGGTCGTTATCCGCGGGCGGCTCACGCCCGAGCTCGGCGCCGTGGTGCGGCGCGCAATCGACGCCGCGGCCGATCGGCTCTGGCGTGACGCAGAACCGACGACGACGTCGGTCACCGCGGCGACCGCCGGACAGGAGGCGGGCACGCTGGCGCAGGAGGTGAGCTACGCCCAGCGACGGGCCGACGCGCTCGGGCTGATCGCCGAGTCAGCTCTCGCTGCAGGACTCGACCCCGGCACCACGGCCGACCGCTATCAAGTGGTGCTCCACGTCGATGCGGGGCTCGACTCCGGACTCGACGCGGGTGGCGCGATCGAGGACGATCCGCCCCTCCGCGTTTCCGCGGAAACGTCACGACGGCTGGCGTGCGATGCCTCGGTCGTCACCATGCCGCACGATACCTATGGCACGCCGCTCGAGGCAGGCCGGAAGACGCGTACCATTCCGCCCGCGACGCGTCGGGCCCTCACCGCGCGCGACCACCACTGCCGCTTCCCGGGCTGCACCTCGCGGTATGTCGACGCGCATCACCTGCACCACTGGGCCGACGGCGGACCAACCTCGCTCGAGAATCTCGTGTTGCTCTGCCGCCGTCATCATCGCGCCGTGCACGAAGAGGGGTGGACGGTGTTGCTGGCGGCCGACGGACGCGTGCGCGTGTGGCGCCCGAACGGGACCGAACTGCTGGCCGTGCCACCGCCCGTCCTTCCTGGCGGATTCACACCCGAAGCGACCGGCTTGCCTGACGTGCCGCATCCGCCCGTGCCTCTGCACGTGCCTCCCTACGAGCGGATGGACGTCGGGTACGTCGTCGACGTCCTCCACCCGCGCGCGCGGGTAAAGCTTGTAGGATGACGGGCATGTCCGCCGGCATCTCAGAACCCCGCCAGGAATACGCGGCACGCGTCGCCGCGCGC
Source organism: Acidobacteriota bacterium (assembly GCA_947465275.1). Taxonomy (GTDB): domain Bacteria; phylum Acidobacteriota; class Vicinamibacteria; order Vicinamibacterales; family UBA2999; genus JBEBGV01. The sequence continues at coordinate 7,386 of CANIAI010000011.1, forward strand.
ACCGCGTCCGCCGAGGCACTCGACCGGGTCGATGCCCGTGCCGCGACGCTGCGGCTGCTGACGTTCGGGCTCGCGGTCGCGATCGGCGTCTTCGCCTGGCGCGAGGCAATCAGCTGGTGGTGGCTGCTCCTGCCTGTCGGGATCTTCATCGGGCTGATCCGCTGGCATGACGGGGTGATCGCCAGGCGCGACGCGGCACGGCGCGCGATCGGGTTCTACGAACGCGGGCTCGCCCGCCTCCACGACCGCTGGATCGGCACCGGCGAGACCGGGGAGCGCTTCGCCGACCCGGCACACCTCTATTCAGGTGACCTCGATCTCTTCGGACGCGGCTCGCTCTTCGAGCTGCTCTCGGTGGCCCGCACCCGCGCCGGTGAAGAGACGCTCGCCCGGTGGCTCACGAATCCCGCCGGACCCGACGAGGTGCGCACGCGTCAGGCGGCCGTCGGCGAACTCGCCCCGCGGCTCGACCTGCGCGAGGAGCTGTCGCTGGCCGGCAACGCCGTCGGGACCGCCGTCCATCCCGCCACGCTCGTCCGCTGGGCCGAGCAGCCGCCGCAGCTTCCCGGCGGGTGGCTGCAGCCCGCGGCCGCCGTCCTCACCGTGCTCGCGATCGTGACGATCGTGATGTGGGGGACGACTGGCAACGTCGTGCCGCTCGTCGTGGTGTTCGCCCTCGAGGCGCTGCTCTTCTTCAGCCACCGCGATCGCATCATGCAGGTGCTGCACGCGGCCGGCGGCTGGTCGCGCGACCTCGACGTGCTCGCGCAGCTGCTGGGCCGCCTGCACGGCGAGACCTTTACGTCGCCACGGCTCGAGGGGCTGCGCCAGCGGCTCGCCGCGTCAGGGGCTCCGCCGGCCACCGCCATCCGCCGGCTGCATCGCCTGTCGGAGATGCACGACTGGCAGCACAACATGGTGTTCGCCGCGATTGGCGCGCCGCTGCTCTGGGACACGCACGTCGCGCTCGCGATGGAGCGCTGGCGGACGCAGCACGGTCCGTCGGTGCGCGCGTGGCTCGAGGTCGTCGGCGAGTTCGAGGCGCTCGCCTCGCTGGCCACCTACCGGTACGAGCGGCCGGGCGACACGTGGCCGGAGATCGTTGACCCCGAACGTTCGAAGGCGCCGCTCTTCGAGGGCACTGCGCTCGGACATCCGCTGCTGCCGCAGGACCGGATGATTCGCAACGACGTGCGGCTCGTCGACCCCACGCGCCTGCTCGTCGTGAGCGGATCGAACATGTCTGGGAAGAGCACGCTGCTGCGCACCGTTGGCATCAACGCCGTGCTCGCGTTCGCCGGCGCGCCCGTCCGTGCGTCACGGCTGCGGCTCACGCCGCTGGCGCTTGGCGCCACGCTCCGCATCCAGGACTCGCTGCAGGAAGGGCGCTCGCGCTTCTTCGCCGAGATCACCCGGCTCCGCGAGATTGCCGAGCGGGCGACGGATGTCGGCCAGGGGAAGGGACCGGCCGTGCTCTTCCTGCTCGACGAGATCTTCCACGGCACCAACTCGCACGACCGGGTGATTGGCGCCACCGGCGTGCTCCACTCGCTGATCGACCGCGGCGCCATCGGCTTCGTCACCACGCACGACCTCGCGCTGACGAAGGTCGCCGCCGAGCTCTCGCCGCGGGCCCTGAACGTCCACTTCGAGGACCGTTTCGAGGCGGGTGAGATCACCTTCGACTACACGATGAAGGACGGGCCGGTGACGCGCAGCAATGCGCTCGCGCTCATGCGGGCGGTGGGGCTGGACGTCGACGCGGGGTAGGCGGTCTCAGACCTCTTTGAGGCGACCGGACGCGTACTTGTGCAACAGGCTGGCGATCAGCGTCTGGTACGGCAACCCTTCCACCAGAGCCCGCTTCTGAATCGCCTCCAGGTCCTTGCTCGAGAGACGGATATTCAGCCGTCGGTCCTTCTTGAACGTCGCCTTGGCGTAGCGCGCGTAGCGGCTGCGCTCCCTCTTCGCGGTGCCAGCGGGCTTCCACTCCCCTCGCTCGACTGACTCGAGCAGGTCCTTTTCGTCGGCATCAAGCTTCATCGCCGGACTCCTCCCCGAGATATTGCTTCGTGGCCTTCCGACTCGGGATGATCGTCTTCAGGAAGACCGTGCGCTCGTCCTCGACGAATGGCACGAGGTACACGTACTCGTCTCGCCGGACGACGAAAATCCACTGGCCGGGGTAGCGGTCGGGATGCGGGTGCTCGAGGATGTCGAGCAGGTCGCCGCGCTCGATGTGGAACACAACATCTTCGAATCCGATCTCGCGGTCCGCCCTGAGCTTCGCGTTCTTGGCGTCGTCCCAGACGAAGACCTTCACAGATCACAGGCTACCACGCCTGTGTGCCTCATGGGCACACGTTGTCGTCGTTCCACTGGTGACCGAACGAGCTCGACGGAAGGCTGGTTTGCAATCTCTTAACAGCCGGGTCCGGGGACCCGGCGCGATAATGACCCATGCTCCGGTGGACCCGTCTCGCCGTCGCGTCGCTCACCCTGATTGCGCTCTCGGGAACCGCGTACGCCCAGGGAGGCGGCGGCGCCCAGGGCGGTGCGGGTGGCGGCGGGCAGGGCGGCGGGCGCGGCTTCGGCCCGGCCCGTGACCAGACCGACCAGCAGGCGGGCACGGCTGTCCTCCGCGGACGCGTCATCACCGCCGACAGCGGCACCCCCGTCCGGCGGGCGCAGGTGCGAGCCACTGCGGCCGGTGTGCGCGGCGCGCGTCTGGTCACCACCGATGCGCAGGGACGCTTCGAACTGAAAGACCTTCCCGCCGGGCGCTGGAATCTCTCCGCCTCGAAGGCCGGCCTCGTGACCCTGTCGTACGGGCAGTCGCGACCCACCGAGAGCAGCAAGCCGGTGGAGGTGCGCGACGGTCAGGTCGTCGACAAGCTCGACATCCCGCTGCCGCGCGGCTCCGCCGTGACCGGGCGCGTCTTCGACGAGTTCGGCGACCCGATCGCCGGCGCGCGCGTGCAGGTGATGCGGCTGCAGATGGTGCAGGGCGTCAGGCGGCTGGTCGCGGGCGGCGCGGCCGACCAGACCGACGACACGGGCGCCTTCCGTTTGTTCGGCCTCTCCCCAGGCGACTACTTCGTCAGCGCCACGCTGCGGATCGGCAACGGCGGTGGAGGTCCTGGCGGCTTCGGTCCCGGCGCCGACATCACCGATGGCGCGAGCTACGCCCCCACCTACTATCCCGGCACCGGCAGCCTCGGCGACGCACAGCGGATCACGCTCGGGGTCGGGCAGGAGCAGGGGAACGTCAACTTCGCGTTGCTCCCCGTCCGCACGGTCCGCATCAGCGGCACCGCGCTCGACTCGGCGGGCAACGGCCTGGGCGGCGGCCTGATCACGTTGACGAATGCGGGTGAAGCCGCGCTCGCATTCGGTGGACCTGCAACCGTGTCACGCGTGCGTCCTGACGGCACCTTCACGCTCGTGAACGTCGCACCCGGCTCCTACACGCTGACGGCGAACAGCGGCGGTGCGGGAGGCGGCTTCGGTGGGCGAGGCGGCGGGGCAAGAGGCGGCGCAGGCGGCGGGGCCGGCGGCGCACTCCCCGATCCGGAACTCGCGGCGATCCCGCTCAACGTCGGCAGCGATGACCTGACCGGCCTCACCGTCGTCACGGCAAAGGGGGCGGCCCTGAGCGGCTCGCTCGTGGCGGCCGAGGGAAGTACGGGCGAACTGCGGACCAACGGCCTGCAGGTGACCGCCCAGCCGGCGCGTCCGGACGCTGCGGTCATCGGCCAGCGCAACGCGCGCGTGCAGGACGACGGCACCTTCCAGGTGACCGGACTGCTCGGCGATCGCTACGTGCGTGTGACCGGGCTGCCGGCGCAGTGGATGCTGAAGTCGATCGTCCTCGACGGGATGGACGTGACCGACACGCCGATCCCGTTCGCCGGCAGCACACCGGTGACCGGCCTGCAGATCGTCGTCACCGATCGCGTGACGCAGGTGACGGGACGCGTGCTCCAGCGCGGCCAGCCGGTGAAGGACTACTCGGTCGTCGTCTTCGCGGATGACGCCACGAAGTGGGCGTTCCCCTCGCGCTTCATCGCGTCGGGGCGCGCCGACGACAACGGGCAGTTCTCGGTGAAGGCGCTGCCGCCAGCCGAGCGCTACCTGGCCGTGGCGGTGGACGCGCTCGAGAACGGTGAGGCGACCGACCCCGAGTTCCTCGCCCGACTGCGCGATCGCGGCACGCCGTTCACGCTGGCCGACGGCGAGTCGAAAGCGCTGGATCTGACGCTGGTGCAACGCTAGGCTCGTTCGCGTGACCGCCACGAGTTCGCGCTACCAGGACGATCCGAGTTACCCCGTCGGCCGCTTCGACCGGACGGCCCCCTTTACCCCCACCGATCGCACGCCGGCGATCGAGGCCTTCGCCGCGCTGCCGGCACAACTGCGCGCCGCGGTGGCCGGGCTCTCCGACGCCCAGCTCGACACCCCGTACCGTGACGGCGGCTGGACGGTGCGGCAGGTCGTGCACCACGTGGCCGACAGCCACATGAACGGCCTGATTCGCCTGAAGCTCGCCCTCACCGAGGATGAGCCGACGATCAAGCCGTACGACGAGAACGCCTGGTCGACGCTGGCCGACATGCGGCTGCCGATCGAGGTGTCGCTGCGGCTGGTCGACTCGGTGCACGAGCGCTGGGTCGCGGTCTGGCGCTCGATGGACGACGCCGCGTTCGCCCGCCGCTTCGTGCATCCAGACCTCGGTCCGCTGACCGTGAACGTCCACCTGCAACTCTATGCCTGGCACGGCCGCCACCACGTGGCGCACGTCACGCGCCTGCGCGAGGCGCGCGGCTGGTGAATCGCGCCGATTGAGGCTATCCTCTAGGTTCCTCAGATGGCCAGGAAGGACGCACCCGTGGCGGACAAACCCGTAGTCGGCGACGCGCTCGGCATGATCGAGACCCGTGGGCTGATCGGCATGATCGAAGCGGCCGACGCGATGCTCAAGACCGCGAACGTCACGCTGGTGAGCTGGCAGAAGGTCGACGCGGGCCTGGTGACCGCCCTGATCCGCGGTGACGTCGGCTCGGTGAAGGCCGCGACGGATGCCGGTGCCGCGGCCGCCCGACGTGTCGGCGAGCTGGTGGGCGTGCACGTGATTCCGCGTCCCGCCGACGACCTCGAGAAGATCTTCCCGATCACCTAGCGATCACCTGGCGGCCGGCTGGCCCGGCTCAGGTCAACTCCCCGACAATCTGCACGGAAACCGCCGTCTGGCGGCTTCCCGGCGCCTCGCGTTGCACACGAATCCGCTCGCGGCATTCGCGAAGCGGACTTCCGCATCCCGCGAAGCGTCCCCGAGCGCGCGTGAGCTCTATTTCCGCGCCCAAAGCCGTGCCACGTGCACCTCGAACGCGACGTCGAGGCCGAATGAACGTGCAACGTGCCCTCTCGCGCGTCAGCTGAGGGGGTCTGCGCGTCGATCGGCGGAGTAGATCTGTGCCACCTATCGAAATACATGAAAGTCGAGGCCCTCTACACGAAGCGTGAGGGGTCCAACGCGGAAGTCGTGCCCTCGAACGCGTGCGGCGTGCCCGTTGCGACGTCGAGCGAGGGGGTGGACGACGAGCCGGCGGACTGGCACGGCTTGTGTGCGGCCGGTGGACGAGCGGTGGGCGGCTAGAGGCCGACGCGCGCCGGTGTGACCGCCCGCGCGGCCCAGTCGAGTGAGGGGTCGTGGCGCCCGAGCAGCTGCCCGGCGACCAGGCGCGCGGTGATCGGCGCGAGCAACACGCCGTTCCGGTAGTGGCCGGTGGCAACGCAGATACGCGGCGCGGCGGCGAGCGGGCCGATGAGCGGGATCTCGTCCGCCGTCCCCGGCCGAAGGCCGACGCGCACGGCCTGCACCGGCGTCGAGGCGAAGGCCGGCAGCACCCGGCTGCCGCGTGCGATGAGATCGGCGGTGGCCTCTTCGGTTGGTGTCTCGTCGAAGCCGGCGTCCTCGACGGTCGCGCCAAGCAGCACCGAGCCGTCACGCCACGGAATCAGGTAGCAGTCTTCGCCCCAGGTCACCTGCGCGAGCGGCGGCGACGGGAAGCGGAACTCGAGGATCTGTCCGCGGATCGGCCGAACCGGCAGCGGACGCACGGGCAGCGGCTGGGTCGCGCTACCGCGTGCAGCCGGCTGCAGCGTGAGCAGCCCGGCCCAGCTGCCATTGGCGACGACGGCGACGTCGGCCGTGAGCAGCTCGGTGGTGGTGGTCACCTGCACGCCGCCACTGGTCTCCTCGAGCCGCGTCGCCTGCCCGGCGATGACACGCACACCGCGCGCGTCGAGCGCGAGACGCAGCGCCCCCATCAGATCGCCGATGCGCACGTACCCGTGCGTGGGGACGAGGAGCCCCTGGTTCACGTCGGGCGACAGGCGTGGCTCGCGGGTCCGCGCGGCGGGCCCGTGCAGCAGCTGGTGCGCGACCCCGCTCGAGGCCAGCGTCGTCGCGAGTTCCAGGAGGGCGGCCGCGCCGGGCGCGCTCGTCGACACTTGGAGCGTGCCGGTGCGGCGGTACTCGATCGGCTGCGCCGCCTCGGCGGCAAGCGCGCTGATGTACTCGTCGTACAGGGCGAGGGAGTGGATGCCGAGACGCAGGAGCGCGTCCTGGTGCCCTTCGATCCAGGGGGCGAGCATGCCGCCGGTCGCCTGCGTGGCTCCCTGGCCCGGGGCACGCATCTCGAGCACCCGGACGTCGGCGCCGCCACGGGCGAGCTCGAGGGCGACGGAGCAGCCGATCACCCCTCCGCCGATGACGAGGACGTCCACGTCACGATTCTATCGTGGCGTGGACGCACGCTTCAGAAGCGGAACTGCATGCCGACTTCGAGACGCCGCGCCTGCAGCGCCGACGTCGGCTGGCCGTAGAAGGGCGACAGCAGGTTGCCGCTGAAGTTCTGGAAGTTCGTCGCGTTCAGCAGGTTGAACGCCTGCGCGTAGAACTCGACGGTGTAGCGCCCGCTGCCCTGACCGCCGCCGAACAATCCGCCGCCGCCCCCGCCAGGGCCGCCGACGACGACCTGGCCTCCGCCACCGCCACCGGGAGGCGGACCCTGCACGATGACCGGACCGCCACCGCCCGGGCCGCCCGGCCCCTGCGCGCCACCCGCGCCGCCCGCCGGCGCGCCGAAGCTGAAGCCGCGCGAGAGACGGAACGAGAGCTCGACCCGGCCGTCTCCGCGCGCGCTGTTGCGGCCGACCCCGGCCGGACGGTCGTTGGTGACGCCGTCGCGGTTGTCGTCGCGGCCGGTGGTGATCGTGTACGGCGCCGCCGACGAGAGCTGCGCCTGCACGTTCGCGCGCATCGCCCACGGCAGCGGCACGTTCACCATGGTGTTCAGGCGGTGCCGCACGTCCTGGCCCGACGGCGCCCACTCGGCATCGGGGTTCAGGCTGTTCGCGGGGAGCGCCAGCGCGTTGTCGGCGTGGTTCTTCACGCTCGCGAGCGTGTAGTTCGAGTTGACGAAGAGCCGGTACTTCGGGAAGCGGTAGTTGAAGCCGAGCGTGAGGCGCGTCGACGCCGAGCGACCGGTCGAGTCGATCTCCGTCACGTTGCCGACCGACGGCTCCGGACGCACGCCGTTCGCATCGGGCGCGTTCACGTTCACCGCCCGCAGCTGGTTGAACCCGCGCTGCATCGCGAGCGATGCCTGTACGTTCAGGTTCGGCAGGAGCGTGCGCTCCGCCCCGATCGACGCCTGGTGCACGTACGGCATCCGCAGGTCGGGTGACGCCTGCACGCGGCCGGACGGCAGCACGACCGGCGCCGTGCCGACGAACGGATCGGGATAGCCGGGGTTCAGCACGAGCAGGTCACTCTGCGTGATGCCGTTCACCCGCAGCGTCTGGTCGTACAGGTTCGTGTCGTACCAGTCGTGGAAGATGCCGTAGCCGCCGCGCAGCGCCGTCTTCCAGCCGAAGGGGTTCCAGGTGAAGCCGAACCGGGGCATGACGTTGAGCCAGTCGCCGACGTGCGACTGCATCTCCTGCCGCACGCCGAGGCTCATCGTCAGGTTGCGGTTCACCCGGAAGTCGTCCTGCCAGTACAGCCCGACCTGATACATCGAGAAGTCGGTACGGCCGGTGCCGATGCGCTGCGTGTACGTCGTCGGCAGGCCCGCGAGGAACGCGTCGAGGCTGCCGAACGTGAACGTGCCGTTGGCGTTGCGGGCGTCGGCCTGCTGGAAGACGCCGCCCGACAGCCAGGTGCCGACACGCATCGCGTGCTTCTTCACGGTGAAGTCGAAGTCGTCGTAGAGGTCCCAGGTGCGGTTCAGCGTGCTGTTCGACACGCCGGCGCCGCCGCTGCTGAACGCGTCCTGCACGACGATCACCGGCGCGCTGCTCGCCGCGAGCTGCGACGAGTCCTGCCGGTTGATCTGCAGGTGCAGCTGGTTGAGCGACGATCGCCCGACGGTGCTCTGCAGCGTGACCCGGAGCTGCTGCTCGGCGCGCTCGCGCGTGAACGCCCGGTCGGCGAGGTTGAAGTCGCCGACGCCCTGGTTGCGGTTCGACCCGTCGGTGCTGCGGAACTCGAGGCGCAGCGTCTGCGTGTTCGAGAGCCCGTGCTCCACGCCCACCGTCACGCTCGTCTGGTCGATCGGGCGCTTGACGACGTCACTGATGCGGTTGGTCGGCGTCTGGGCGACGACCGTCGCCGAGTCGAACGACCGGTTGCCGTCGACGTTGACGCGCAGCGACGTCCGGTTCTTCACCAGCGGACCGCGGAAGCCGGTGCTGAAGCGCCGGAACTGCTCGGGCGTCTGCTCCTGCGCGAACGGGTTGCGCGCGTTCATCGCGTCGTTGCGGAAGCCGAAGTTGGCGTTCCCGTTCCAGCTGCTCATGCCCGGCTTGGTGATCACCTCGACGGTCACGCGGCCGGCGTCGTGGTTGTCGGCCGAGAACTGGTTCATGCGGAACCGGATCTGCCGGATCTGGTCGCGCGGCGGCAGGCGGCCGCCGCGGAAGCCGTCGACCATGAAGCTCGCGCCGGCGCCGCCGGTCATCTGCGAGAGCTGTTCGGCGAGTTCATCGGGATCGTCCGAGAGCTGCGCGATGTCGTCTTCGTCGAGCGTCACCGTCTGCCCGTTGCCGCGCCGGTCATCGGTCGCCGACGTGTCGGTCACCGTGACCTGCTCGAGCAGGCCCGCGACCGCGAGCGCGACCGTCTGGGTGTTCGCCCCGCGCCGCAGCGTGATGGTGCGGTCAACCGGCGCGAAGCCTTCCGATTCCACGTGGAGCTGCACCGATCCGACGGGCAGGTCCTGCAACGCGGCGACGCCTCGGTCGTCGAGCCCGCCTTCCACGCTGGCAGCACCGGCGGTCACCCGCACGATGGCCGTCGGCAGCACGGCACCGGTCTGGTCGACGACGGTCACGCGCAGTTGCGCCGGTCCGGTCAGGGCTGGCGAGGCGATCGTCTGCGCGCCGGCGACCGTCACGGCCACCAGCAGCGCGGTCATCCACAGCAGGGTTACCTTCATCACGCCCTCACTTCTTCTGCTCGAACGTGCCCGCCTTCACCGACGGGTTCACCTTGTAGCTCGAGATCGTCCACTCTTCGTTGGTCTGGCCGTTGATGCCGCGCGTCACGAGGTGCGGCAGCTTCACGCCGTTGACCGCCTTGTAGTCGGCGAACGTCATGCTGATCGTCGCCTGCGGACCGCCACCACCGGGGCCGCCGCGGCGCGGGCCGTCCGGACGGGCGCCCGGGGCATCCGCGCCCGGTGAGGCACCC
>CANIAI010000012.1 GCA_947465275.1 Acidobacteriota bacterium
ACGTTGGCGTGTGCGGAGACGCGCTCCGCGCCCGCACCGCATGGTAGAAGTCGTCGAACAGCTCGTTGAGGCCGGGATAGCCCTTCTTGCGCTCGAGGATGCGCTTGCCGAACCCCTTCGTCGAGCGCACCAGGATCTGGCCCGCCTCGCGGTACGGGTTCATCATCAGCGCGATCGCGGATGTGCCCGCTCCCGCGAGGTCGATTAGTGCCCCGCGGACGAAGTCGGCTCGCAGCGAGCCGTTGAGGCCGACGACCCGCAGGTACGACTCCACGGGGCGGCCGCGCAGGCTCACGACGAGGACGGCGGTGATCGGGCCGGCCCGCAGCCACGCGCGCACATCGCCCTCGGGCTGGACCTCGAGCGCGGTGATCTCCGCCTGCGCGCCCGGGGCACAGGCCGTGAGCTGGTCGAGGACGGTGTAGACCGGGTGCGGCAGGATGTCGATCAGCTGCTCGACCGGTGACATGAGCGTGCGGCCGTCGGTCGCCTTCCGCACGGTGCGGAACGAGAAGTAGCTCTCGACGTGGACCACCTCACCAATCCGGTGCCGCGCCGCCGCGAGGGCGCGCGCCGGTCCCTCGGACAGCAGCTGGTGTCCCGCGCAGACGAGCCGTCCGGCGGCGGAGGCCGCCTCCAGCACGTCGCGTGCATCCGCGCTGGTGACGGTGAACGGCTTCTCGACGTAGACGTGCGCGCCGCGGGCGACACACAGACGGGCCAGCGGTCCGTGCGTGGCGGGCGGCGTGACGATGTGCACCACGTCAGGCTTCACCGCGTCCAGCATCGCCTCGGCGGTGGCGAACCACTTCGCTTCCGGGGGCAGCATTGCCTGCAGCTTCGCCGGCACACCCGCAGGGTCGGCGACGGCGACGAGTGAGGCGCCGGCGGCCGCGCGGATGGCCTTGACGTGATTGATCGCCATCTTGCCGCAGCCGATGATGGCGATCCGGAGCGGCGTGGCCGCATTCGTGGTCATGACGTGATCCGATTCCTTCCGATGAGCCGTGCTAGCAATGGAACGCGTCGCGCCAGGTGGCGACGTTGAGGGCGGTCCAGAGCAGTTCAGAGTGGTCCGCCGTGCCGGCGCGGTGCTCGTCAACCAGACGGCGGAGCGCGCGGCGGTCGAAGAGGTCAGCGGCCGAAGCGTCCGGCAAGGCCTGAATGCGCGCGCCGAGCCCGTCGGCGGCGCGGAACCAGGCGGGGAGCGGAACGCCGAAACCGGACTTCCGCCGGTCGACGACCTCGGCCGGCAGCAGCGTGCGCGCGAACGCCTTCACCACCGCCTTGCCGGAGCTGCCGTGAATCTTGTGCGACGTCGACAGGGCGTTGGCCCACTCGACGATGCGGTAATCCATGAAGGGCACGCGTGACTCGATGCTCGCCGCCATGCTCATGGTGTCCTGCCGCTGCAGGATCGAGACGAGGAATGTCTCCTGATCGAGCAGCGAGGCACGGGTCACCGTGTCGAGTCCGAGTCCGGCCGTCGCCGACAGCCGGTCGTGCCGGAAGGCGAGGGCCTCGGCCGCAGCCGGGAAGACTTCGCGCGTGACCTCCGGCCGGAGGTAGCTCGAGTTGTAGATCAGCGCGTCGTCGGCGGAATACGACGCAAAGCGGTCCAGCTTCCGCAGCCGGTGGTCGTTCACGAGGCCGGCCGCGAGCCGTCGCAGCGGACCGGGTACGCGGGAGAACGTACGGGCCAGGCCGGGAATCCGGTACCGCGGGTAGCCGGCAAACAACTCGTCCGAGCCTTCACCGGTCAGCACCACTGTCACGAACTGCTTCGATAACCGGCTGAGCGCGAAGATATGGACCGAGTTCGCGAAGTCGAGCGGCTCGTCGTTGTGCCACACCATCCGCGGGAACAGGTCGTCGTACTCGACGTTGCCGACCCGCAGCGGGTGATGGCTGGTGCGGTACTGCGTCGACACCATCTCGGCGAACGGCGTCTCATCGAAGTCACCCTCGTCGAACCCGACGGAGAAGGTGTTCACCGGGTCGCCCTTGAGCCGCGCGGCGAGCGCCGTCACGAGGCTCGAGTCGACACCGCCGCTGCAGAACGTGCCAACCGGGACATCACTGATGAGGCGCAGTCGGACCGAGTCCTGCAGCAGTGCGCCGAACTCCGCGACGGCCTCGTCGAAGGTCAGCGTGCGACGGTCGCCGGATGGCAGCGGCGACCAGTACCGGGTGATGCGGCTGTGCCCGTCGCGAACGGTCATCGTGCAGCCGGGAGGCAGCGCCTTGACCCCCTCGAACATCCGGTCGGGGCCGGCGACCTGGCGGAAGAGCAGGTACTCGCCGATGGCCTCGCGCCGCATCCGCGGCTGCAGCAGCCCGCTCGCGAAGAGCGACTTGATCTCCGAGCCGAACAGCAGCGCCTGCGGCGTGTCGGCGTAGTAGAGCGGTTTCACCCCCATCCGGTCGCGGGCGAGGAAGAGCGTGCGCTCGACCGTGTCCCAGATGGCGAAGGCGAACATCCCGTTGAGAGCGTGCACGCACTCCGCCCCGCGGTCCTGGTACAGCCGCAGGATGACCTCGGTATCGCTGTGCGTCCGGAAGGCGTAGCCCTTCGCGATCAGTTCCTCGCGCCGCTGCTGGAAGTTGTAGATCTCGCCGTTGAAGACAATCCAGTAGCGCTCGCGCTCGTCGCTCATCGGCTGGTGCCCGCCACCGAGGTCGATGATGCTGAGGCGCCGCTGCCCCAGCCCGGCCGGTCCGTTCAGGTACATCCCGGCATCGTCGGGACCACGATAGGTGGCGATGTCGCGCATCGCCACGACCGTCTCCGCGTCACAGGGACGGGACGGGTCGGTGTAGACCAGGCCGGCTATTCCGCACATACAGGGCTCTTCGTCGGGGGGCGCGCCGTGGATCGCGAAGGGCTCGCCGTCGTGCCGGCGGTGACCCTCGCGATGGTGTCGAGGGCGCGCCGGCGATCGCTCGCCGTCAGCAGTCCGTGGGTCGGAAGCGTCACGAGGCAGCTCGCCACCTCGCGTCCCCCCTCGGATGGCGCGTCCGGGTTGGCGAGGGACGGGCGCAGGTCGGGCACGTCGGCGAGTGAGCGGGGATACGACCCGCTCGCGCCGATGCCGGCATCGTTCAGCGCGGCGAGCAGCGTGTCTCGCATCACGGCATTCGCCGCCAGGACGGGCAGCCGCAGGTACACCGGCGTCGAGCCGGCCAGCGGGCGGACGGTCCGAATCGCGGGTACCGCGCTCAGCTCGCCCAGCATCGCGGCGGCATTCGCCTGTCGCGTGCGGGTGAACGCGTCGAGGCGGCGCATCATCGTGATGGCGAGCGCGGTCAATGCCGGGATCGGCTGCTCGATCGGGTATTCGGTCGTGAAGACCGTGCGCCCCAGCCCGAGCTGCGGGATCCGGTTGGGGATCCAGTAGACCGACGGACGCAACAGGGTCGCGTAGCCGAGCGCCTTCAGGACACCGCCCAGCGACTCGCCCGTGCCCGGGCGATGCAGCTGACCCACGTCATGGCGCAACGCCTCCGCGAGCCGTTCCGAGTGCGTCACGAGCACGCCGCCGTCGATGGCGGACACGTTCTTCCCCTTGTCGAAGCTGAAGAGGCCCGCGTCACCCCACGTGCCCGACGCCCTCCCGCCGACCCGGGCGCCCATGGCCTGGGCGGCGTCATCGACGAGGAAGATCCCGCGCGCGCTCGCGAACCGCGACAGCGCGGGCAGGTCGCCCGGGAGGCCGTACAGGTTCGTGGCCACGATGGCGAGCGTGCGCGAGAGGTCGGTGTCGTGCAGCCGGTCGACGTCGTAATCGAGTGTCGACGGGTCGATGTCGACCAGGCGCACACGCAACCCGGCCTTCACGACCGACGCCGCGACGGAATAACAGGTGTAGGTCGGGAGTACGACCTCGTCCCGCACGGTGCCGACCCGGGACTCACCGCTGCCGGCCAGCCGGCGCAGGGCGCCCAGCAGCAGCGTCATCCCCGCTCGCCCCGTCGAGAGCAGGAACGCGTGCTCCACGCCGAACCTCTCGCGGAGGTCATCCACGAGGCGCTCAGGCGTCCGCCCGCGCGCCAGCGTACCGGCCCAACGGGCCAGGTCGGTCAGCGCAATCGGGGCACCCGCAGGTGCGACGTATCGAGGCAAGGTGGACACCGGGTTCGGGAAGTGTGCGGCTACGGGATGCTGCGCGCGATCAGCGGACCGATCTGCTGTGTCAGCCCGACGGGCATCTTGCGCCAGGCGGCAATCGCGAGCTTGTACTTGCCGTTCTGGACGTTCAGCTGCGGCACCTCCGAGCGGGTCCTCAGGATGTACTGCCAGTAGAGCTGTGTCGGATAGGCGTTCCACTTGCGCTTGAACACCTCGCCGCCGGAATCAGCGGTCGAGCGTCCGAGGTGGAACCGCGCGTACCCGCGGACGCACGCGTCCCGGATGAGCTCCCAGTACAGGACGTAGCCCACCATCTGGCGACGGGCGTCGTCGCGCATCCCGAGCCACATGCCTTCGACCACGTCGCGGTGATGGCCGCAGAACGCCGCCGCGGCCGGCCGGCCGGCGGCATCGTCGATGATGCAGATGCGCGTGCTCTCGGGGAAGGTGCGCATCACACGTTCCAGGTAGTCACGCCGATAGATCGGCGTCCCCAGGTTCCGCCAGCTCACCGAGAGGATGTCGTAGAACGGTTCGAGCAGCTCGACCCCGCCGAAGCGGGCAACGAAGCCGTTCTTGTACGCCCGCTTGATGTCCTTCCGGTGATCCCCCTTGAATGCGTTCCAGAAGGTATCGGGATCCGGCGGCAGGTCGACCGTCATGCTGACCTTGTGCTCGGACGAGGGATACCGGTCGTCCAGCTTCCGCTGGCTGCGAATTTCGAGATAGTCGACCGCCCATTGATCGCAGACCGCGGCGCCGGCGTCGAGCAGCGCGCGTTCAATCGCCTCGGAGTCACCGGCCGGACCGCCGTAGTTGACGAACGGCAGCGAGCACGCGATGTTGCCGAACAGCAGGCTCTTCACCTGCACGAGCGGGAGGACGCCCACGATGCGCTCGCCGTCCAGCGCGGCGAGGTAGGAGGTGCGGTGACCGAACGCCTGTTCGTTGATCGCCTTCCACTCGAACCGGTGGTAGAACGACGCGTGTAGCGAGGCCTGGACGTAGGTATTCCAGGTCTTCTCGTGCTCTGCGGCACATTCGATGATGGTCATGCGACGGGAACTACGGTCTGATGGAGGTGCTGGCAGCAGCCCAGTGGCCGGCGAGCGCGTCGTGCACGAGCCCCGCCAGGTTGCCGAGCCGCGCCGTCGTGTCGGCGTCAGAACCTGCTGACGCCGTGGTGATCAGGATTGCCGCGCCGCCGTTGCCGTGCCGGCGCAGCGCGTTCCAGGCCGACTGCAGCTTGGCGCCGAACTCGCCAGACTGCGGAACTCCCCCGATCTCGTACCAGAAGAGCCCGGTCCGACGCTGCGCCGGCCAGCCGACCAGGTTGGCGTCGAAGGCGCGCGACTCGGTCACGCGTACGGTCGTGGGATGAGACATCCGGTGCAGGTCGGCGACGGTCGACCCCGCCACCTCGCGGCCCTGCTCCTGCGACGCGAAGTACCAGACGTCGACGGTGGCGAGCCCGGCATCGGGCCGGAAGTACTCACGGTGGAGGTGCTCGTCCGCGCCGGCCCACGGATCGTTCGGGACCGTTACGGCGGCCGCGGCCGTTTCGAGGCGCCACTCGCCGAGCGTCGTTGGGAGCGTGTCGAGCGGACGCGCCAGCAGCGTGGGGCCGGGCCCTGGAAGCAGCCCGCCCAGCACCACCAGCCAGAACGTCACCGCGAGCCCCCACGCATCAGCGGCGCGCCACCGGACGACAACAGGGCTGCCCGTCACGGGCCGCGGCGCGGTGCCCCGTTCCAACAGGACCAGGCCGCCGAAGATCACGAGGTAGCCGATCCCCGCGACGAAGAGTCCATGAAGCGTGTGCATGGGGCCATGCAGCGGGGCCCCGATGTCCATGTAGGCGAGCGCCCCGATCATCGCGACGCGGAGGCCGTTGGCGAGGGCGGCCGTCACGATTGCCGAGCCAACGAGCACCACCTGCTTCCAGAGTCGGTCGAGGCGGAGGTACGCGAGCGGCAGGCCGAGCGCGAGGACGGCGACCAGATAGTTGACCCCGCTGCACTCACGCGCGACTTCGAGCGTGATGTTCGACAGGGCGATCACGGTGCCGTCGCGGTACGCCGGCACCCCGACGGCGCGCATCAGCGCGATGCCGATGGCCGCCGACTGTTCCTGGAAGGGCTGATGCAGCGGCTCGGTGAAGACATCCCAGAAGGGGACCATGAAGAGCAGGTACAGGATGGCCGGCGCGCTGAGCCGCAGATACGTCCATCCCAGCAGGAAGAGCACGATGGCGGGAATGGTGAGGACGAACGCGAAGACCTGGACGACCTGGATGGCCGCAACGCGGGCGGCCAGCAGGACCACCAGGGAGAGTGCGAGCGCCACCCCGCCTGCGACACGGGCCGGCCTCACCTCGAGTCCTTCGAACGCGTCCCGTCGATACCACAGCAGCCCCGCGCTGATGAACGGTACCGTGAACGCGTGCGAGTACATCGGGCTCTCGTACCACTGTTCGACGAGCGGAACCAGCGTGCCGAGGAATGCCGCGAGCACGCCTGCCACGAGCAGGGCGAGCGCGGTGATCTCGGCCTTCCGCTGGGTGTCCATCAGTGTGCGTGCGTGCGCCGCGCCGGAATCGCGACCCGGCGCCGATCGATCTTGCCGGACTCCGTGCGGGGCAGCGAGTCGACGAAGTGGATGGCGCGCGGCACCATGTAGTCTTCGAGCACGTCCGCGCAGTGCCGCATGACCTGCTGCTCGCTGAGCGAGCCGGGCGGGTCGACGGTGAGGACGGCGTTGACGAAGTTGCCGAGCAGCGCGTCGGGCGTGCCGATGACCGCTACACCGGTGACGCCCGGCAACTGGTAGATCACATCCTCGACCTCGCGCGGGCTCACGCGCTGGCCGCGACTCTTGAGCATGTCGTCGAGGCGGGCGACAAAGTACATGTAGCCCTGCTCGTCGATGCGAAACCGGTCCCCCGTATAGAGCAGCTGTTCCCCCGGGTAGAGACCCGGCTTCAGGTACTGCGCCGTGAGCTCGGGTGCGCGCCAGTAGCCGCGCATGACGTTCGCGCCGCGGATGACCAGTTCGCCCTCACCGCTCTCGCGCAGCTGCCCCTGTTCGTCGGCGACGTAGACCTCGACGTTGTCCATCGGCTTGCCGACGGACGTGGGCCGGACGTCGAGCTGGTCGGGCGGCAGGTACGAGACGCGCTTGCACTCGGTCAGGCCGTACATCGAGAAGAACCGCGCGTTCGGGAGCTGCTCGCGCAGTGCCTTGATGTGCGAGGTCGGGAAGGCCGCGCCGGTGCTGGTCACGTAACGGATGGCGAGGCGTCGTGCCCGGAGGTCGTGCTTGAGCAGCATCGCGGCCAGGGTGGGCACGAGCGGCAGTCCGGTCACCGATTCGCGCTCGAGAATTTCCAGGATGGCGCTGGGGTAGACGAACGCGCGCTCGAGGACGACGGACGCGCCTGCCCGGAGTGCGAGGAAGATCTGGTAGAGCCCGTAGTCGAACGACAGCGGCAGGACGTTGATGATGACGTCGTCCGGCGTGTTCTGGAGGTAGTCGCCGATCGAGGTGGCCGCCGCAACCATGTTGAGGTGCGAGAGCATCACGCCCTTCGGCTTGCCGGTGGAGCCCGAGGTGTAGATCAACGCCGCCAGGTCGACGTCGATCGGGCGGCCGGCGCCGGGCGCGGCGTCGGTGAGCATCGAGTCCCACGAGGCGACCGTGACGCCCGGACGCAGCGGGACGGCAGGGCTCCCGGCGTCGGAATCGGGCGTCAGCACGACGAGCCGCACCGCGGGACAGCGTTCGACGACCGTGGCCAGCGTGCCGTCCGCCCGCGACTCCGTGACGAGGGCCACCGCCTCGGAGTCATCGAGGATGTACGTGAGCTTCTCGGCCTTGACCGTCGGCCCAAGCGGCACGATCACGGCTCCCGCCCTCAGGGTGCCCAGCAGCGAGATCACCGCCTCGACCGAGTTCTCGAGCTGCACCACCACACGATCGCCGCGCCGCACACCCGCGTCCTGCAGGTGGGCGGCGAAACGGCTCGATGCCTGCTGCAGGGCGGCGTACGAGAGCCGCTGCGGGCCGTGCACGAGCGCCTGGCGCTCGGGCCCGCCCTCAGCGCTCAGTTCGAGGAAATCATGAATGAGCAACGGGCGCGGCCTGGGCGGCCAGCTTGCGGCTGATGAAACCCGCAACGTTCTGGATCGAATCGAGGTTCTCCGGCAGCAGTTCCCGGTCGCCGACCGCGATGCCGTACTGCTGTTCGATGAAGGCGACCAGCTCCAGCACCCCGGTCGAGTCGATTATTCCCGACTCCAGGAATGACGCTTCGGGCGTCAGCGTCGGCGAATCCTGGCCGAAGAGGAAGTTCTGGACGACGAACTGCTTGATTTCCTGCGCAACTGAATCAGACATGGGACCTGCGGCGCTCCTTGCTGCCAAATGGACGTAGCTTCGCCCTTTCACCTACATGTGGCACGGCACGAGGCCGTCCCGGCAGGCGCCTCTGGCGCGCCGCCAAGCGGGTGGGGGTGTTGGATCCTGATTGTGTGACGGCCACCACTGCAAACACGTGGCCGTACTCACTCCGGTCAGCTCCGGGCCGCCGAAGCCTTTCCACTCAGATAATCGGCCTCTCGCACCTATTCATGTAGGTGGGCCGAGGGAAGTTCATTCAGAGGCTGATTTCTTTCCCGGGGACGGAAGACAAAGGCACGTCCGTGAGGGGGGCACCCGCGGCGAGTCCGAGCATCGTCTGCATCGTCGAAAACCGGAATTCACGGAGCAATCGACGCAGGCGTGCCTCCGTCTTTCCGAGGTTCCTGTAATGACGGATTCCCGTCAGGAGCCCCACCGGCAGGCGCGGCTGGGCGGGATCGATTTCCCAGGGGTGCAGGTAGAAGATCGCGCCCGTCGATTCGACCCGGTTCAATCGGTCGATCCCGAGGCGGGTCCAGCGGTAGGGAAGCAGCCGGAAGTACCCGCCGCCGCCCACCGGCAGGTTGAAACGGCCCCACCGGACCGTCGACCCTGGGATCTCCCAGATGCGGCCGCCCGCCCGCTCGACGACATGCGGGTGCCGTGGCCAGCCGGGAATCCCGTACCGATCGTGGTGGATCGGATAGACGCTCGAGTCGTAGGCGTAGCCCTCTTCAATCAGGACGTCGAACGCCCAGAGGGATTCGCGCGTGATCGAGAAGCTCGGGGCGCGATAGCCCAGGACCGGAGCTCCCGTGCACGCCTCGATGGTGGCCCTGGCGCGCCGGAGGTCTTCCCGGAACCTCTCCGGCGTCTGCGTGTACACGAGCTGATGACCGAACCCGTGCGAGGCCAGTTCATGTCCTCCAGCGTGAATGCGGCGAATGAGTTCCGGATAGCGCTCCGCCACCCACCCGAGCACGAAGAACGTGGCCCGGGTACCGGCCTCGTCGAAGAGCTCGAGCAGCCGGTCGGTGTTGCGTGACACGCGGCTCTCGAACGACGGCCAGTCATCCCGTGAGACGTGGCCGTCGAACGCCGACACCTGGAAGTAGTCTTCGACGTCGATCGTGAGCGCGTTGACCACGCCCGAGCCGCCATCGGGGAGACCTGCCGCGGCGCGGGAGCCAGGAAGTGTGGAGAGCATCCGGTGCACCTAGGAGCCGCGCCGCACGAGCACGGTCTTCACCGTCTCGAGCACGATGAAGAGGTCGAAGGAGAGCGACATGTTCTTGATGTAGAACAGCTCGTACTGCAGCTTCTGGAGCGCGTCTTCGACTGTCGACCCGTACTCGTGGCGCACCTGCGCCCAACCGGTCAGGCCCGGCCTGACGACGTGGCGCTGGCCGTAGAACGGGATCTGCTCGATCAGCTTCGAGACGAACTCTGGACGCTCCGGCCGCGGGCCGACGAAGCTCATGTCGCCCCGCATCACGTTCCACAGCTGCGGAATCTCATCGAGGCGCGTCCGCCGGAGGAAGCGGCCGACAGGGGTCACGCGAGGATCGCCCTGGCGTGACCACACGGCGCCCGTGCCCGCCTCGGCATCGCTGCGCATCGAGCGGAACTTGAAGATCGTGAAGATCGCACCGTCTTTCCCGACGCGCTGCTGCCGGTACACCGCCGGACCCGGTGACGTGAAACGGATGGCCAGCGTCACGAGCCCGGCTACCGGCGCGAGGACGGTCAGCCCGACCGTCGCGATCAGGACGTCCAGCGTTCGTTTGGCCGCCTGCTGCGAACGGCTCTTGACGAAGCCCTCGGAGAAGATCAGCCAGCTCGGACGCAGGTTCTCGACCGCGATCTTGCCGGTGTGCGACTCGTACACCGACGCCAGGTGATCGAACCTGACGCCGTCGTTCAGCTTCATGCGCAGCAGCTCGTCCATCGACAGCTTGCCGCGGGCATCCGCCAGGCTGACGACCACGCGATCCACGTTGCGCTCGCGCACGATCGTGGGGATGTCATGTACCGTCCCGATCACGCCGGGGTTGATCAGTGACATGCCGACCCGCGCGGGGTCGGTGTCGACGAACCCCACGAGTTCGACGCCGAGCTCGTTCCACCGGTCGTACAGCTCGCGCGCGAGGTCGACCGCCGCGCCGCTCGTGCCGACGATCAGTAGTCGTTCGTGCGGCCGGATCCGCTCGGAGAGCCAGTCGAAGGCCATCCGCCAGCCTGACACCACGAGCACGATCACTGCGGACGCGACCATGAACACGCCGCGGCCGATCACCAGCTCCGGCACCCAGTAGTAGAGGAACGCGAGCAGGAGGGACGCCGCGCCGATCGCCTGGAGCAGGCCGACGACCACCGTCCGCTTGTCGGACACGCGCCGAAGGTCGTAGAGGTCGGAATAGTGCAGGCAGAGCTGCAGGACGATGGCGATGAGTCCCGCCCGCCACAGCAGCGGCAGGTCGAGCCAGATATCCACCGTGTCGACGCCAAATCGCACAGCCATCCCGACCCCGACCGAGAGCAGGATCAGCAGGTGTTCGATGGCGATGACCGCCAGCGTGCGGCGGGTGAGTCCGCTTCCCCGGAACGCGCTCATGGTGCCCTACTGCGCGGGACCCTTCTGGTAATAGGCCTCGTAGTGTTCCGGCTCGATCCCCTCCACGCCGTTCAACACCACGCCGAGGATGCGGTCGCGCCCGAGCATCTCGATGGAGCGCTGCACCGACGCGTTCTGCGTCTCGCCGGCGCGCAGTACGAAGACCGTGCCCTGCACCATGTTCGCGAGGTGGCTGGTTTCCGCCAGGGGGCCAGTAGGCGGCCCATCGAGGATGACCCAGTCGAAGCGGCCAGCCGCCTCGTCGAGAATCCGACGCATGCGGGCGGACGTCAGGCCGCTGAGCGGATCCGGATCCGGGGCGCCCGCGGGCAGCAGCATCAGCGTCGGCGTCAGAGGCACGAGGGCCAGCTTCTGATCGACCGGCGACTTCAGCGCCGTACTCAGGCCTACCAGGTTGGGCAGATCCAGCATGGCGCCGATCGATGGCCGGCGCAGGTCGGCGTCGATGAGCAGCACGCGGCGGCCGTACGATTCGCTGAGCACGAGCGCCAGGTTGATCGACGTGAGCGTCTTGCCCTCGCCCGTGGTGGCGCTCGTCACGAGCACCTGGCTGAGTCCGGTCGCCGTCTGCGCCTTCTGCAGCGTGCCGGCCATGTGGCGGAAGCGCTCGAGCAGCGTCGCGTCACAGGCCGGTGACGACACGAGCCGTTCACCCCACCGCGCGCTGATCGACGGCAGGGCACCACCAGTCACGGTGGTCAGCAGTGTCTCGGCCGGTTGAGCGACAGGACCAGCGGCCGCAGGAGGAACCGGTGCATCCTGCTCGCCCTCCCACGGAGAGTGAAAGGCATCGCCGGATGACTGGCTGGTCGGCGGTCTTGAGAGGACCTCCGCACGCCGCAACGCTTCATCGATTCGACTCACGACATCACCTCAGTACACCCGCGTCCAGAGCCGAAGGGCCCAGAACACGTACCCGGCGACCACAACGACCGATACCGCAGCCCACGACTGCATCATGCGGCGCCGCTTCAGCCGACCCTGTTCAGCCGCGGTCATCACCCGCGGGACGACGGCGAGGACGGGAAGCCTCAGCACGTCGAGCACGTCGGCCTCGGTGCGATACGTGGTGTCACGCACCTCGAGGAGGCCGGCGATACCGATGGCCAGCATGATCCCGATGCCCAGGCCAATCGCGTTGATGCGAATGCGAAGCGGGGAGGCCGGCCGCTCCGGCACGCGCGCCGGGTCGAGGATCCGGAACTGTTCACCGATCTGCCGGCGTTCCAGTTCGAGGGCGGTCTTGGCGCCCTCGGCCTTCTTGAGCAGGTCCTTGTACGTGGTCTGCAGCGTGTCGTAGTCACGCGTCAGCCGCGTCCACTCCGACTCGGTGCCAGGCACGGCCTCGAGCCGGCGCTGATATTCAGCCACGAGGGAGCGCAGCCGCGTCTCCTCCGAGTCCTTGAATGTCGTCTGGCGATCCAGGCTCTCGATCTCCGCGCGCATCTGCCGCAGGGCCTCGCGCCGCTGCGCCTCTTCGGGCAGCACCGTCGCCGTGGTCGGGGCTGACGAGGCCGCCGCGGCCGCATCGCCGGCCCTCCGCGTCGAGGCCTCCGCTGCCGCTTTCGGTTCCAGTTCGGCAATCAGCCGACGGGTGCGGATGACGTCAGGGTGCTGCGGCTTGAGTCGGAGCTCGAGACGGGCCAGCGCGTCCCTCGCGGCCGTGAGCTGATCCTGGAAGGAACCGGTCGTGGGGATGCTGTCCGCCGCGGACGGGCTTCCCTGCGCGCGCGCCGCCTGCGTCGGCGCGGCCGGCGTGGGGCGCACACCGAGTGGTTCGTTCTGCGCCTCGGCATAGAGGCGCTCCAGCATCAGCTTGCGGTCGCGATCGCGGGCGAGCGCCTCGACCAGCGACTGGATCTGCATCTGAGTGCTGGTGACCGCCTGCATGTTGGTCGAGACCTGCGTCGGCAACTCGTTGCCGTGCTGCTCCCGGAAAGCCTTCAGCAGCTGCTCCTGTCCCTCGAGCCGCTGCCGTGCCTCGGCCAGCTGGCCGTCGAGGAACTGCGCGGTCGCCTGCGCCAGCGAGCCTCGGTCCTGCGCGTTCTGGTCCACGAAGATCGAACCGAGGCGCTGCGTCACGCGGGCCGCGATGACAGGGTCGGTCGCCTTGAACTTCAGGTGGAACGCATGCGGCGGTTCCGGACCTCGGGGACCAGGGCGGGCGTTCTCGAGGGTCGGGCCGGTGACGTTCTCCCGCATGAGCGCGACCACGTCCTCCATCGGCAGCTTTCGGCGTTCGTCCTGATAGAGGTTGAACTCGACGATGAGCTGTTCGAGGACCGTGCGGCTCAGGACCTGCGCGGCCAGCGTCTCGAGGCGATCCTCGGTTCGCATGGTCACCGTCGTCTGCACCACCTGGTCGGGCACGCGCTGCGGGACGATGGCGACGAGCACGTCAGACTCGTAGACGTCCGGCACGAACGCCGAGTAGACCAGGGTCACGAAGGTGGCCGCGAGCGGCAGGCCGATCAGCAGCACCGCGCGCCGGCGCAGGATGAAGAGGATGTCCGAAGGGGTGTAGCTCTTGCCTGGAAGCATGGCGTCAGTTCCGGCCCGGCGTCAGCGATGACGCGGGCGATGGCGTTCCGTGGAGAGGCAGCTGCATCGTCATGCCGACGCGCACTGCATTGCGCTCGAACTGCGAGGGAAAACCCTCCGTGAGGCTCGCGAGATCATGGAGCCGGTGGAAGTAGTACGACTGGCTGGCCACGACCGAGCAGCAACTGCCCAGGCCATAGCGGAACTGGAGGGTCCCGTTGCCGCTCTTGTACGACCCGACCTCACCGCGGTTCGGCGTGCCCGTCGAATACTGCCCGGTGAGGCTCAGCCCGACGCCCCAGAACAGGTCACCACCGAGCGACACCGACGTGGCGTCGGTGATGAACGACTGCCGCACCACGCCCTCGATGAACGAGTTCTGGCGGCGGAAGTCGGTCGACACCGACCAGGTACGCGCGAGGTCCATGCGGAAGCTCAGGTAACCAGACGGCGACAGGTACTCAAGCGGGGTGTTGTCGAGCGCACGCACCGTCTTGATGTAGTTGGCTGAGGGGCCGCCGCTGATCACCATGGAGCGGGTGCGGGAGAAGTCCTTGCGCCACTCAAGGCCCATCGTCAGCGTGTCCGAATCGAGCGGACGCTCGCCCCCGGCGACCTGCTCGATGACCTGCGACGTGCGCCGGTAGCTCGCGCGCATCGACGTGTGGCGCAGGAACTCCCACGAGTGACGCACTTCGGCCGTCGCCGATCGCATCGTGTAGTTGTGTTCGTAGACCCGGTGTGTGTACGTCGCCGAGACGTTCGACCTGTTTCGGGACGACCAGTCCTGCGAGAGGACCAGGAGTCCCGAATGGTTCAGTGTCTTCTGCTGCGTCAGCCCGGAGGTCGGGTTGAAGATGTCGCGCACCGTGATTCCGTCCGCCACCTCGGGCGTCGTCGGAGTGCCGACGCTGCGGAACGCGAGCATGGGGCTGTACTCGCTCTGGTAGCGACCCATGAGGGTCGTTCGCCTGGCCAGCGGCTGCGTCGCCCTGAGTGAGACGTCTCCGCCGAACAGCGGTCTGAGGCCGATGTTCCGGAACTGGTTCATGAAGGCGCGTGCGGTCGCCTCCTGGCTCGCCCCACCGTGGGTCCGCAGGTAGCGCAGGTTGGAGCCGAACACGCTCGTGAAGCTGCTCTGCCGCGGCCCGCTGACGGTCCCCGTCGCCCCGTCCGGTGACACGTTGTTGTCGTGTCCCGAGAGAACGTCGGCGTTGAGCGTGAGCTCGTGCGTCGTCCGGTTCGGATCGGGCGTACGGACGCGTGCCGCCGCCGAGCGTGGCGGAGGCGCGATGATCTGGGCGGCGGCGGGAGCCGCACCCAGCAGCACGATGAGCGACAGGGCGTACCGGCGCATCGACAAGACCGTCAGGGCACCACGATCGTGTCGCCCGGCTGCAGCTGGACGTTCTGTTCCAGCTTCTTGCCCTTGGCGACGTCCTTGTAGTTGAACGTCATCGTGCGGGTGGTGCCGTTCGGCTCCTGCCGCATCACGGTGATGTGTTCGCGGTCCGCGTACTCCGTCACCCCGCCCGCGAGCGCGATCGCCTGCATGACGGTGCGGGGTCCCGTGAGCGGATACGCGCCCGCGGTGCCCACCTGGCCGGTGATGAAGATCTTCCGGCTGTTCATCTGCTTCACGACGACGCTGACGTTCGGGTCGGTGAGGAACCTCTGCGCCGCTTCCAGCACCTGCGCCTGCAGTGCTGCCGGCGTGAGACCGGCCGCCTTCAGCTCGCCGATGAGCGGCAGCGTGACCTGACCGTCCGGCCGCACCGTGACGTCGCCGCTGATGTCGGTTTCGCGCCAGAAGAGCACCCCGAGCACGTCTTCGGGCCCGATGAGGTAGTCCTGCGGCACCGCAGGTGCGGGTGCAGGCGCCGTCTTCTGCGTGTTCCGCGCCGGGGTAGTGGTCCCCCTGCTCTGGGCAAGGGCCTGCCCGGGGGCCGCGAGGGTCAGTGCCGCCGTCGCGAGCAGCGCGCAGGCCTGGGCCGTGAACATGTGCTTCATCTCAGAGTCCGTGACCTAGAAGAAAGAGAACCGCTTGCGCCGGCCGAAGAAGCCGAACAGTGGACTCGACGGCGCAGCATCGTCGGAGGCGGCGACCGCATCCGGCACCGGGGCCGGTTCGAACGCCGGCACGTCTGCGACGTCCGGCACCTCGGGTGCGGGAGGCAGCGAGAGGTCCAAGTCGCGCACGACCTCGTCAATCGTTGCGCGGGTGACCGGCTTCTCGCCGGCGGCAAACGCCGTGATCAGCGCGTTGTCGCAGACGACGTTGATGACCCGTGGGAGGCCGGTGGACGCATCGTGAATCGCCTGCACCGCCTCGCGCGTGAAGGTGCCGAGCGGAGATCCGCCGGCGATGCGCACGCGCCCGGCGATGTACGCCGCCGTCTCCGACCCGTCGAACGGGCGCAGTTCGCACCGCAGCGAAATCCGCTGCTTCAGCTGGCGGAGGCGCGGCTCGTTCAGCCGGTCTGCCAGCTCGGGCTGTCCGGCGAGCACCACGTTGAGGAGCTTGACCGTCGTCTCGATGTTGCTCAGGAGGCGGATTTCCTCGAGCAGCTCGTAGGGCAGGCTCTGCGCCTCATCGAGCAGGAGCGCCGTGAGCTGGCCACGCGCATGGCGGGCTTCGAGGTGCTGGCGAATCCGTTCGAGGAACCGGGTCTTCGAGGCGGCGACCTCCGGCTCGAAGCCGAATCCGGCGGCGAGCGCCTCGAGGAACTCGGCGCGTGTCAGCGTCGGGTTGCTCAGCAGGACGCACTGCACCTGCCCCTCGGGCAGTTCGGCGAGGACCGTCCGTACAAGCGTGGTCTTTCCGCTGCCGGCCTCGCCGAGCAGCAGGGTCAGCCCCCGAGGGGAGGTGAGCCCGTACCGCAGGGTGCTCAACGCCTCGCGGGAGGCGCCACCCAGGTACAGAAATTTCGGGTTCGGCGCGAGGTCGAACGGACGCTCGCGAAGCCCGAAGAACGACTCGTACATGGTTA
>CANIAI010000013.1 GCA_947465275.1 Acidobacteriota bacterium
CCTCGGCGCCGACGACTACGTCACCAAGCCGTTCGACCTCGAGGAACTGCTCGCGCGCGTGAAGGTGGTGCTGCGGCGCCACCGGCCGGGCGCCGAGCAACTCACCCTCGGAGACGTGGTGATCGATTTCGCCGCGCAGACGGCGCGGCGCGGCGACGAGACGGTGCACCTGACGCACCGCGAGTTCGAGCTGCTGAAGTACCTGGCCGCGCGACCGGGCAAGGTGGTCTATCGGGCCGAACTGCTGAAGGCGGTCTGGGGGTATCCGGACGGCACCGCGCCCACGCGCTCGGTCGATCACGCGATCGCCCGCCTGCGGAAGAAGATCGAGCCCGACTCGGACCTGCCGCGCTTCATCCACACCGTGCACGGCGACGGTTACAGCCTCACGCCGGGCAAGCCCGCCTCATCGTCCTGACAGCTTCAGGGCCTCACGTACCCGCCCCGGCTCACTCGGTGACGGCGTGCGTGGGACCGCGCCCGGCGGCCTCCTCGGCGGCCGGCAGCGCACGGGTGACGCGCGGGTCGGCCAGGTACGGGCGCACCTCGAAGTCGTAGTACTGCGTCGGGCTGCCACGCATGCCGCTGGCGGCGGCGCGGGCCACGTTGTACGCCTCGCGCGCGGTCACGTAATGCAGGATGTAGCGCTGCCCGTCGTTGTAGCGCTGCTCCAGGTGGTCGAGTGCCCGCTCGAAGTTGCCGCCCGGCAGATTATCGGCGGTCTCCTCGTCGGAACTGCCGGCGTGTCCCCAGATCTTGATGAACACCCACTCCGGGTGCCCCGGCACGTGGATGTTCGCGCGCACCCACTGATCGACGCGACGCGGCGTGAGCGGCACCGTCGGATGGACGTTGGCGTCCTCGACCTGGTAGAAGGTGCGGAGCGGGTCGGGCACCAGGTAGGCGGTGAGCGGACCCATGAAGATCGGCAGGCGCGCCGAGGGGCCGGGCTGGAAGGGGAAGGGCCGGTCGTACGACTTGGGCCCCGGGTCGTCCTGGGCCTCGTAGATCCGGTTCACGACCCGCGGCTGCGAGCTGTTCCAGATCGCCGGGAACGAGAAGTCGGCGTAGGCGCCGGTCTGGCGCAGCAGCGACAGTTCCTCGTCGACGCCGCAGCGGGAGTCGCGCCCGTCGCCGTTGTCGAGCGCGAAGTTGCCGTGGATGAACGCCCACTGCGTCTTGCCGTCCACGGTGCGCGCGAAGCCGAAGCGCTGGAACCAGGCCAGGCCGTCCTCCAGCTTCCGCTGCATCGAGGCGCGCGAGTCGTTCCCATGGTGGTAATGCAGTTCCACCTCGCCGAACCCGCCCGACACCAGCCGTTGCAGCACCTGCATGTTGCCGTCGATCGGCTGTTCGGCTGGATAGAACCAGGTGTGCTGGTGCGGGCGTCCCTCGTGATCGCGGTGGCGCCGCGCCAGCTCCGGGAACTCGGTGCCCCAGCGCTCGGTGCGGTCGAGGTGGGTGCTCGGCTCGAAGTGGTCGGTGTAGAAGACGAGCAGGTGTGTCGGCCCCTGCACCGGTTCGGGCGTCTCCCACGCCCACCGCGCGAAGGCGGGCATCCAGAGATAGTGCTTCCGGTCGACGATCCGCCAGACCGCGACCCCGACATACACGACCGCGAGCACCGCCACCACCCCAATCACGAGACGTCGTCTCTGCATGGGGTGGCCGATACGCAAGGGGTGCGCCGACTGCCGGGATGCGGTCTAATACCACATGCCCACCAAGCTCATCGTTGCTGCTGCTGTCATCCTGACGCTTGCCGGAGCCGTGCACCTGGGGGCGCAGGCACCCGCGGCGAGGCAGCTGCCCCGAGGCGCCGCCGCGCAGGTCGCCGCCGCCGGGCCCTCTGACGGCCCGCGCTTCTCGGCCGCCGGGATGCTGCAGCGTCCGGACGACTACCGGGAGTGGAACTTCGTCACGACCGGGCTCGGGATGACGTACGGTCCGACGCAGCCGGCCGCGGGCGACCCGCGCTTCTTCGACAACGTCTTCGTGAACCGCGCCTCGTATCGCGAGTTCCTGAAGACGGGGCAATGGCCGGACAAGACGATGTTCGTCCTCGAGATCCGGAGCTCCGAGGCGAAGGTCTCGATCGACAACGGCGGCCAGACCCAGGGCTCGCGCATCATCGCCATCGAGGCGGCGGTGAAGGACGTGAACCGCTTCAAGGAGACGGGTGGCTGGGGCTACTTCGACTTCGGGGGGGGCACCGAGCTGAAGGCCGAGATGCCGGCGCTGCCGAAGAGCGCCACCTGCTACGCCTGCCACCAGGCGAACACCGCGGTCGAGAACACGTTCGTGCAGTTCTACCCGACGCTGTTCGACGTTGCCCGGCGGATGGGGACGGTCAAGCCCACCTACGACCCGAATCACAAGGTCGGCCAGCCGTAGCCCGCCCCGTCCGCAGGCACACCTCAGAAGCTGAGCAGGTGGGTCACCTTCAGGATCAGCGCGCGTGACGGCTGCTGCGCGGCGGTCGGGCGGGTGATGTCGACGAAGTGCGCGTCGTTGTAGACGAGGTAGACGTCGCTGAGCGGGTGGTGGATGAGATCGTACCGAACGTTGGACGACACCTGCTTCGTGACGCTGTTGTACTGGACGAAGGCGTTCAGGAACATCCGGGTCGAGAACGACGTGTCGACGCGCAGCGACGAGAGCGTCGTATCGAACGAGACGCCGTTCGGCAGGGTGATCTGATCCTGCGACACGCTCAGCGTCGTCGCGAACTTGGCGCTCACCCGCAGCCGCGCCCCGGCCGTGAAGCCCGTGCGCGTGCCGTCGTAGTACTGCCCCGTGCGAAACGCGCCGGTCGGCGCCAGCCGCTGTGAGTTGCTGCCGGTGTAGGTGAGCGTCGTGGCCGTGAAGGTGTAGCGCCCCGGCGCGATGGCGCGCCCGGCTGGAATTCCCTGCGGCCGGAAGGGCGCGATGAGCAGTTCCTCGTCGCGCACCACGGTCACGTCGGCCGTCGAGGCGTTCGAGAACTCGACGGTCGCCTGCGGCGTGAGCGTCTGTGTCTCCACCCCGATACGCCCGCCGGTCTGCGGGTTCGTGGCGCCGCGCGTATACCGCGCGAGGTTCACCTGCGGACGAATCTCGCGGATGCGGCCCGCCAGCCGCTTCGGCCGCAGGCGCTGCAGCAACCCGGCGTTCAGGATGTCGACACCCTCACGGGGGACGAACCCGAGCTCGTCCTTGAAGGTGCGCCCGAGCGACGTGTAGTTCACCGTGTACTGCGTGAGCCCCGCGTCGTACTGCACACCGCCGCGCCACGCGTCACCGCCGCCCGTGCCGGTGCGCTCCGAGTGCATCACCATCGCGTCGATGTTCCACTGGCGCGTCGGGTAGAACCGCAGGTCGGCGCCGACGAGCTGGTTGTCGACCCCGCCGCGCGCCTTGCCGAGATAGAACAGGCCGGCCGACGAGTTCCGCAGGAACTCGCGCCCGTAGCGGAACACCGAGTAGTTGGCACTCGGCAGCGTCGTGGCGCCGCGCACTTCCTCCTCGGTCTGCATGTTCAGCAGGGCGACGCTGTTGCGGCCGACCTTGCCGGTGAGGCGCAGGCCGCCCACGATCGGCACCGGCGTGCCGGTGTCGCCCAGCCCGATGGTGCGGCTGAAGAACGGGACGAGGTTGCTGGCGCTGCTGGCGGGCGGCCCGATCTGGAACGCCCCCTGGTTCTCGAGGAAGAACTCACGCTTCTCGGGGAAGAAGAGGCTGAAGCGGGTGAGGTTCACCTGCTGCGTATCGGCCTCGACCTGCGAGAAGTCGGTGCGCCACGTGCCGTCGAGCACGAGGTTGGTGCCGAGCCCGACCTTCATGTCGAGGCCGCCATCGGCGTCGGAGTTGCGGCGCCCGCCGAGCGACTGCGCCAGGCCGGTGACGAACGGCTTGATCCGGATGTTGCGCCCCGGCTGCACGCCGCGGATTCCGTCGAGGATGCCGGCGTAGGACGTCTTGAACTGGTTGAACTGCCGGGGCGTCGGGTTCCACATCAGCTGCTCGTTGCTGTGCCGCACGAGCCGGTAGATCTGCAGCCCCCACGTCTGCTCGTCCTTCCTCGGAAAGCGGAGCTGCTTGAACGGCACCGCCTGTTCGACGTACCACGTCGTCCCCTGGACGGTCGAGCGGCAGAACCAGACGCCGTCCC
Source organism: Acidobacteriota bacterium (assembly GCA_947465275.1). Lineage (GTDB taxonomy): Bacteria > Acidobacteriota > Vicinamibacteria > Vicinamibacterales > UBA2999 > JBEBGV01. The sequence continues at coordinate 4,151 of CANIAI010000013.1, forward strand.
AGTTGGCGTTGATCGTCCGGCCATCGTCGTACGACTGCGTGTCGCGGATCGCGCAGGCGGGGTTCGTCTGGAACGCGTAGGCGTTGAGCTTGTCGAGGAACGTATCGAGCACGACGACGTAGAGGTCGCCATCACGCGCGTTGAAGTCGCGCTTCAGTTCGTTGACCACGAGGCGGCCCGGCTCGGCTTCCTCGAAAGTGGCGCCGATGTAGAGGTACTCGTCGTCGTAGAGGAACCGCACGGCTGACTGATGGCCCTCGCTCGGCCCCGCCCCCTCGCGGGGCTGCTGCTGCCAGAACCGATCGGCGGCCGGCGCCGCGGCCCAGTCCGACTCGTCGAGCCGCCCGTCGAGCGTGATGCGGCCGTTGGCGACGCGTGTGGCCTGCGCCCGCTTCTGTCCCTCCCCGGGGGGAAGGTTGGCGGCCGGCGCGGCGGCGGATGCGACCGGTGCCTGGGCGCGCGACGCCGACGGGAGGACGACCAGCAGCCCCAGGAGGACGGATGAGATGAAGACAACTCGGCGCATCACCGCACGATGATAGTCGAGCCGGCAGGCCCTCCGGCCCTGGCCGCCTGTCGCGTTCGGTCGCGCGCGGCACCGGTCATGCTGACCGTCAGGCGCATGGAGATGAACATGCGGGAGAAGGTGCTCGACCTGCTGCGGAACGCGCAGGTCGCGATGCTCGTGACCCACGACGGCGGGGGGCTCGCCGCCCGGCCGATGCAGATCGCCCGGGTGGACCCCGACGCGCGCATCTGGTTCCTGACCGGGCTCGACACCCACAAGACCGACGAGGTGCAGGCGGTGTCCGACGTCCTCGTCACCACGCAGGACGAGCGGTCCTACTCGCTGACGGTGCGCGGCGAGGCGAGCCTGGTGCGCGACCACGGGGCGATCCGGAGCCTCTGGCGCGAGCCGTTCCGCGCCTGGTTCCCGGACGGGCTCGACGACCCGCGCCTGGTCGCCATCGCGGTCGTCCCGCGGGAGGCCGAGTACTGGGACAACCGGGGCACCAACAAGCTGAAGTACGCCTTCCAGGCGGCGTCGGCCTACGTGCAGGGGCAGCGTCCGCAGGTCGACGAGGGCGACCAGCACGGGCGCACGTCGATGTGAGCGGCCGGTTCGCCTCGGCCGCCACTCCCTGATACTGTCTACAGGTTCCCGGGGCCGCGCGCCCCCTCCTGGAGACAGCGATGCTCGAAATCAGGAAGTCGGCCGATCGCGGCGTCGGCACGCTCGACTGGCTGGACGCCCGGTTCACCTTCCAGTTCGGTCCCTACACGAACCCCGAGCAGATCGGGTTCTCGGACCTGCGCCTGCTCAACGACGACCGCGTGAAGGGGGGCGGCGGCTTCGCCACCCACGAGCACCGCGACACCGAGGTCTTCTCGTACGTGATCAGCGGCGCGCTCGCGCACAAGGACTCGATGGGCGAGGGGTCGGTGGTCGGCGCCGGCGAGGTGCTGGTGATGACAACCGGCACCGGTATCACCCACAGTGAGTTCAACCACTCGGCGACCGACGAGGTGCGCTTCTTCCAGGTCTGGCTCTCGCCGACGGTGAAGGGGGCGACCCCGTCGTACGCGCAGCGCCGGTTCGACGACGCCGAGAAGCGCGGACGCCTCTGTCGCATCATCGCGCCGCCGTCCGCGGACGCCTCCGCCGGGTCTGGTGCTGATGCCCGGGCGCCCCTGCCGCTCCAGATCGACGGCGCGGTGTACGCCGGCTGTGTCGATGCCGCCGAGCGCGCCGAACTGCCGCTGGCCGAGGGGCGCTACGCCTACGTGCACGTCATCCGCGGTGAACTGACGGTGAACGGCACGCGCCTGCACGAGGGCGACGGCGCCCGCGTGCGGCACGAGCGTATGCTCACCCTCACCGACGGTCGCGACGCCGAACTGCTCGTGTTCGACCTGCGCCCGCGCGAGCTGCCCGAGCTGTGAGTCCCGCGCCCCGACTGGTGTCGCGCATGGCTCCGCGTCTCGCCCTCGTGACGGGGCTGTCGCTCATCCTTCTCACGGCGGCCGTCACCGAGACCCGCGCACAGGCGCCCGCGGAGACCCCCGGCGCGGCCGGTCCCATCCCGGTGGTCGACGGGCCGCCGCCCCCGACGCTGCCGGAGACGGTGGCACGTGACGCGGAGGGACGGACCACCGTCCGCGCGGTGCGCCTGCAGGAGCCGCTCCGGCTCGATGGCACCCTCGACGAGCCGATCTACGAACAGATTCACCCGATGAGCGGCTTCACGCAGATCGAGCCGCGCCCGGGAGAGACGGCGAAGGAGCAGACCGACGTCTGGCTCTTCTTCGACGGCCAGAATATCTACGTGTCGGCCCGCGCCTGGGACAGTGATCCCGCCTCGATCGTCGCGACGGAGCTGCGCCGCGACAACAACACGATCTTCAACGGCAACGACATCGTCGCCTTCGCGCTCGACACCTTCTACGACCGGCGCAACTCGATCCTGCTGACCGTCAACCCGGCGGGCGGGCGACAGGACGGCCAGGTGACCAACGAGCGGCAGTACAACGGTGACTGGAACCCGATCTGGTCGGTGAAGACGGGCCGGTTCGACCGTGGCTGGACGCTCGAGGCGGCCATCCCGTTCAAGTCGATCCGGTACCGCGGCGGCACCGGGCAGCTCTGGGGCTTCAATGTGCTCCGTGTCAAACGCTCGACCACCGAGATCTCGTTCCTGCGGGCCGTGCCGCCCGCGCGGGGACAGCAGGCGATCAACCAGAATTCGCTCGCGGCCACGGTCGTCGGCCTCGATGCGCCGCTGGCCGGGCGTCCGCTCGACCTGAAGCCGTACGTCACGTCGCGGGTCACGTCCGACCTGCGCGCGACGCCGCAGGTGCGCAACGACGTCGGGAAGGATGCCGGCCTCGACCTGAAGTACGCGCTGACGCAGGGGGTGACGGCCGATCTCACCGTCCGCACCGACTTCGCGCAGGTGGAGGCCGACGAGCAGCAGGTGAACCTGACGCGCTTCAGCCTGTTCTTTCCGGAGAAGCGCGACTTCTTCCTGGAGAACCAGGGCATCTTCTCGTTCGGTGGCATCGCCAACTCCGGCAACACCGCCGGCACGACCGACGCGCCGATCCTCTTCTACAGTCGCCGCATCGGCCTGAACAATGGCTCGGTGGTGCCGCTGCGGGCCGGCGGGCGTGTCACGGGGCAGGTCGGGCCCTGGAGCCTCGGCGTGATCGACATCGGGACCGGTGATGACGCGACGGCGACGCGGGCCGCGCTCACGCCGGCCACGAACTTCTCGGTCGTGCGGCTGCGGCGGAACGTGCTGCGCCGCGGCACCCTGGGCTTCATCGGCACCGGCCGGTCGGTCGGCCAGAACGGCGGGGGCGGCAACGTCGCGTACGGCGTCGACGGCGTCTTCCCGTTCTTCCAGAGCCTGTTGATCAACACCTACTGGGCACGTACCGATTCGCCGGGGCGTCGCGGCGACGACACGAGCTATCGCGGTCAGCTCGACTACAACGCCGACCGCTACGGCGTGACGCTGGAACGGATCGGGGTCGGGGCCGACTTCAACCCCGAGGCGGGCTTCGTGCGCCGGGGCGCCATGACACGTAGTTCGGCGCTGGCCCGGTTCAGCCCGCGGCTGACCGGGTCGACGCGCATCCGGAAGCTCTCGTACACCGTCTCGACCTCGTTCACCGACGGCAGCACCGACGGGCGGCTCGAATCGCGCGAGCACGCGGGCGAGTTCGGGATCGACTTCCTCAACGGCGACAAGCTGCTCGTCGGCTACAGCGACGTCTACGAGTTGCTGCGGCGCCCGTTCCGCCTGAACGGCGTCACCTTCGCGCCTGGCGGGTACGACTTCGACAACCTGAAGGTGAACTACAACATGGCGCAGCAGCACCCGGTCGGCGCGAACATCACCGCCGAGCGGGGGCGCTTCTATGACGGCACGAAGACGAGCCTGTCGATTGCGCGGGGACGCGTGAGGATGTCACGCCAGCTGTCGGTCGAGCCGACCTGGTCGGTGAACCACGTGACCTCCGACCACGGGCGTTTCACCACGCAGCTCGCCGGGGCGCGCGTCACCTACACGATGACGCCGCTGATGTTCACGAGCGCGCTGATGCAGTACTCGACGAGCGCCGGGACCGTGTCGGTGAATGCCCGGCTGCGGTGGGAGTACCAGCCGGGGAGCGAACTGTTCGTGGTCTACAACGAGGAGCGCGACACGCTGGCGCCGCGCTTCCCGTCGGCCATGAACCGGGCCTTCATCGTGAAGGTGAACCGGCTCTTCCGCTACTAGAGACTGCCGAAGATCTGCAGGCGGAACTCGTAGGGCGCCCCGCCCGTACGCGTGTCGGCGAAGTAGGCGCCCGGCCACAGCTTGTACACGCCGCCGCGCACGGTCAGGGCTGGCGAGAACGTCCAGCCGAACTGGCTGTCCCACTCGCTCCCGATGCGGCCGGAGCGCGCGCCGGGCCTGACGATCGTCGTCTGGGTGCTCTGGCCGACATACCACCCGTCGCGCATCGTCGTCAGGTGGTTCTCGTGCAGGCGCCAGTTGATCTGCCCCTTCCGCCAGAGCGTATGACCGGCGCCGATCGAGATGGCGTGGCTGTTCGAGCCGCGCATCAGGCCGAGCGCGCCGTACTGGGCGTTGGCGGGGTAGAAGACGTCGTAGGCGCCGCGCCGCCCGTCCCCACGGGCCGCATCGCCGGTGGTACGGATGTAGCGGATCTCGAAGTCGCTCTTCCCCCACGTGCGCGTGAGTGATCCGAAGAGCCCCGAGGCGCGGACGTCGTCGCTCGACGTGTGGCCCACCTGGAGCACGTGCTCCAGGGTCAGCCCGACCTTGCCCGGCAGCACGGTCGCCCCGAGCGTCTCCCAGGCGTAGATGGCGCCGTCGCCGAGCACGCCGCCCTCGCTGCGGACGTTGCTGTTGTAACGCGTGGTCAGGTACGACTGTACACGGCTGGTGCCCATGGTGTGCCGGCCGTAGACCGTCCACATCCGCTCGCCCGGCTTCCAGGTGTTGAAGCTCTTGGGGATGTTGTCGACGGTATGGAGCACCATCCCGCGCACGTCGGTCTTCGCGTCCTGCCAGCCGATTTCCGCCACGTCGAACGAGCGGACGACGGCGGCGAAGTCAGGCGTGCGGACGAGGCGCGTAATCGTGTCGAAGTCGCCCTGCCGGCGGCCGACCCGCATCGACCAGCCCTTCGCGGGGTGCTGCCGCACATCGACCCAGGCGTTCAGCAGGTCGAGGTAGGCGGTGCGCGTGGTGAACACGCTGCCGCGGCTGTGCGTGTCCTGCCCCTCGATGAGGAAGCTGACCCGCCCGTTGGTGCCCGAGACTTTCGGGCGCAGGCGTTCCCAGAGGAACGTCTCGCTGTCGCGGAACTGATCGTCGCGATAGGGGTAGTCGTGCCTGGCCGACGTCTGGACGAAGTAGTCGACCCCGAACTTGATCGTGAAGCGGGTGCCGGGCACTTCGGGGCCGGGGGCCGACTGCGCCGAGGCGGTGGCCCCGGCGCCGAGCAGCGTGAGCAGGAGGGCGATGGTCGTGCGGACAGTCGGTCGAACGTTCACGGTTCCTGGGCCTGGATGTGGATGCCGCATTCGAGCTTGGCACCCTGCCAGCGCCCCGACCGCGGGTTCGACGGATCGGGCGGCAGGCTCGTGCACGGCTCGCACCCGATGCTCGTATACCCGAGATCATACAGGGGCAGGAGATCGAGCCCCTGCTCTTTCGCGTACCGCCAGACGTCGCGGTTCGTCCACGACGCCAGCGGCGCCACCCGCTGGATCATCTTCCCGCTCGGGAGCCGGAACGGCTCGCTCTCCTGCAGGTTGGCGCGGGAGGGCGATTGATCCCGGCGCAGCGCCGTGAACCAGGTGTCGTACTGATCGAGCGCCGAGAAGAGCGGCCCGACCTTGTGGCGGTCGCAGCAGGCCTTCGTCCCTTCGCGCTCCCACATGCCGGGCGCCGGGTCCGCCGCCCGCAGCGTGATCAGGTTGAGATGGTGTGTCTCGACCTGCGCGTCGCGATAGCGGTAGGTGTCGGCGAAGTGGTGCACCGTGTCGAGAAAGAGCACCGGGATGTCGGCCCGCACCTGCTGCACGAGATGGGTGAGGACGACGCACTCGGCCTGGAAGCTCGAGGTGAGGCAGGGGTTCCGCGCGTCGCGGAGCGCGGCCTCGATCACGGGACGGGGGTCGGTCATGCCAGCATCTCCTCCAGCGCCTGTCGCACCAGTTCCACGGCTTCCTCGTCGGAGGCTGCCTCGCGCGCGAGCCGCGCGATCCGTTCCGCCGCCGTGACCGGGGCCACGGTCGGCACCGTCGCCTCGCGCACCCCGCCGGTGATCATCCCGGCGCCCGCGGTGAAGTGCGTGCCCGGGTCGATGATGATGAACGCCCCGGTGAGGCGGTTCACGTCGTAGGCGTCGAACAGGATCGGCCGCGCCGTCGACACGGTCACGTGGCCGATCTGGTTCAGCACCAGGCCATGGTTCACCTCGGCGGTGACCGTCTTCGTGCCGTGCTTCAGCAGGTAGGTGCGGCCCGGGTCGAGCGGACGTTCGTCCATCCAGACCAGCTCCGCCTCGAACTTCTGCCCGGTCACGGCCGGTTCGAGCGTCAGCACGTCGCCGCGGCTGATGTCGATCTCGTGGTCGAGCGTGAGCGTCACCGACTGCGGCGCGAACGCCATGTCGAGGTCGCCGTCCCAGGTCACGATGCGGCGCACGCGCGCCGAACGGCCGGACGGCCACGTGTAGACGGTGTCGCCCACGCGGATGGTACCCGAGGCGATCTGCCCCGCGTAGCCGCGGAAGTCGGCATCGGGCCTGACCACCAGCTGCACCGGGAAGCGGAACGGCAGGTTCGGGAGGTTGCGCTGCACCTGCACCGTCTCGAGGTACTCGAGCAGGCTCGGTCCCGTGAAGTACGGGGTGCGCTCGCTCGTCGAGATGATGTTGTCGCCGTGCAGGGCGCTCATCGGGATCGCGTGAACCGCGGCGCCGGCGAGCAGGTCGGCGAAGTCTTCCTGGATCTTCTCGAAGATCTCCTGGTCGAAGTCGACCAGGTCCATCTTGTTGATCGCGAGGACGAAGTCGTGGATGCCGAGCAGCCGCGCGATCTTCGCGTGCCGCCGCGACTGCGTGAGCACGCCGTTGCGGGCGTCGACCAGCAGGATGGCGACGTCGGCCGTCGAGGCGCCCGTCGCCATGTTGCGCGTGTACTGCTCGTGCCCGGGCGTGTCGGCCAGGATGAACTTCCGGCGGGCGGTCGCGAAGTAGCGATAGGCGACGTCGATCGTGATCCCCTGCTCGCGTTCGGCCTTGAGGCCGTCGGTGAAGAGCGAGAAGTCGATCGGGCCGGCCGTGCGGTTCTTCGACGCCTTCTCCACCGAGTGGATCTGGTCGTCGTAGACCGACTGGGAATCGTAGAGGAGGCGGCCGATGAGCGTGCTCTTGCCGTCGTCCACCGACCCGGCGGTGCAGATGCGTAGCAGTCCGGACATGCTCAGAAGTACCCCTCGCGCTTCTTCACTTCCATCGACCCGTCCTGATCGTGATCGATGATGCGGAGCTGACGCTCGGACTGCCGCGTGGCAATCAGCTCCTCGATGATCTTCGGCACCGTGTCGGCCTCGGACCGGATGGCGCCCGTGCAGGGCGAGCAGCCGAGCGACCGCATGCGGCACTTCAGCACCTGCGGCTTCTCGCCCGGCATCGTGACGACGAAGGGCTGCTCCTGCACGATGAGCGAGTTGCCGCGCACGATCACCTCGCGCTCCCGCGCGAAGTAGAGCGGCACGATCGGGATGTTCTCGACGTGGATGTACTGCCACACGTCGATCTCGGTCCAGTTCGAGAGCGGGAAGACCCGGATGCTCTCACCGGTGCGGATGCGGGCGTTCAGCAGGTTCCAGAGCTCGGGCCGCTGGCGCTTCGGGTCCCACTGGCCGTTGGGGTCGCGCACCGAGAAGATGCGTTCCTTGGCGCGCGAGCGTTCCTCGTCACGCCGGGCGCCGCCGAGCGCCGCGTCGAAGTTGCCCGCCTGCAGCGCGTCGAGCAGCGCCTTGGTCTTCAGCAGGCCGCAGCAGCGCTGCGTGCCGACCTTGAACGGCTGGGTGCCGTCGCCGATCGCCTCCTCGTTCGTGTGCACGATCAGCCGCGCGCCGATCGACTTCGCGAACTCGTCGCGGAAGGTGATCATCTCGCGGAACTTGTAGGTCGTGTCGACGTGGAGGAGCGGAAACGGGATGGGGCCGGGGTGGAACGCCTTCTGCGCCAGGCGCAGCATGACGGACGAGTCCTTCCCGATCGAGTAGAGCATCACCGGCCGTTCGAACTCGGCCACCACCTCCCGCAGGATGTGGATGCTCTCGGCCTCGAGGGCGCGGAGGTGATCGAGCGTCGGGACGGCCGGGACGGTCTGTTCCTGGAGCACGGTTGAGGACATGGTTCGCTCGGGCAGCCCGCCGCGGGCGCCTGGATCACGCGGACAACAAAAAAGCCCGGGAGGTCCCGGGCTCTTCGATCTGGTTTCGCGTTGGAGGCCTGCGTGTCAGCCCAACAGCCAGAGCGAGTGCACGGGAACCGCGCAGGTTCCGGTACAACAACAGGCGCAGGGACAACAGAGGCAGACGGACACGATGCGTCATTGTACTGGCTGGCCCCCGCAGGGGCAAATGCGCGCGGGCCGATGCCGCCGACGGCGCGGCAGAGGATGTAGACTGACCTCATGGACCGACGGCAGGTAGTCCGGGGGCTCTCGGCGGGCATCCTCCTCCTCACGGCGATGACGGCGGGCGAGGTGGCGGCAGGGGCGCAGTCGCGTCGGCCAACGGCCGAGATTGCCACCCGCGTCGACGGTAAGGCGGTGCGGGCCGGCGGCGTGGTCCGGCTGGTCGCCCACGTGCGGCTGCCAGAGGGCATCCACGTGCAGGCCAACAAGCCCCGCGACCCCGACCTGATCCCGACCGTGCTGAGCGTCGAGGCGGAAGGCGTCACGCTGGTGGGGGTGACCTACCCGAAGGTGGAGGACCTCACCCAGCCGGGCGCGAAGCAGCCGCTGGCGGTCTATCCGAACGAATTCGACATCCTGGTGCAGGTGAAGCTGCCGGCCAAGGTGACCGGCGCGACCGTCAGCGTCCCCGCGATCCTGCGTTACCAGGCGTGCAACGACTCGGTCTGCTTCCCGCCCTCGAAGGCGGCGCTCAGCTGGTCGGTGCCGGTCACGAAGGGGTAGGGCCCCCGGGGCCCCGCCTGTCCGCCCTCTCACGAACCGGACGCCCGTGCTCACGCGCAAGTCGAAATACGGCCTGAAAGCGCTGCTGACGCTTGCCCGCGGGTCGGGTGCGGGTCCGGTGCTCGTCGCCGATCTGGCTGAGCGCGAGCGCATCCCGCGGAAGTTTCTCGAAGCCATCCTCCTCGACCTGAAGCGCCACGGCCTGCTGGAAAGCCGGAAGGGGCGGGGAGGCGGCTACCTGCTCGGCCGGCCGGCCGACCAGATCACGGTGGGGCAGGTCATCCGCGTGCTCGACGGGCCGCTCGCACTGGTGCCCTGCGCCAGCCAGACCGCGTACCGGCGGTGCGAGGAATGCGTGGACGAAGTGACATGCGGCGTCCGGCTGGCGATGAAGGACGTGCGCGACGCCACCGCCACCATCCTCGACAACACGACGCTCGCCTCACTGAATGAAAGAACTAAGTCTATAGACTTGGTAGGCTGATCTCGGTTACACTGCTCCCCGTTCCGATGTCCTCGCGTCTGACCTGTTGTTGTTGTCGCTCCTGTTCCGCGCCGGCGGCGTGCCGCTGCGCGTGTATCGGGCCGACGATGCTCGGGTAAGGCGAAGCAGGACCACCGGCACTTCCCACCTTCCCTCCCTCCCCGGCATCGCTCGGCTCCCGGCAGTACCATCCGGTTGGTCGTGATGTGAGTGGCCCCGCAGACGCGGGACCTGGAGAGGGCAGATGACGCAGACAACGCAGACACTCTCGCGGATCGTGGCGGTCATGGCGGCCAGCCTGCTCGGGCTGCTGCTCGTGGCGGGTCATGCCTCGGCGCAGGCGCCATCCGGCCAGGCGGCCCAGGCGGTCCAGCCGGCGGATCTCGCCGGGTTGTGGGACGCCGTCGTCGTGGTGAACGGCGTCGAGGTGCCGTTCCGGTTCGAGCTCGCCGGCAGCGGCGATGCACTCACCGGCGCCTTCTTCGACGGCGACCAGCGCGTGCGGTCCACGAGCGGGAGCGCGCGCGACGGGCAGGTCGTGCTGGCGTTCGCCCAGTACGGGACGCAGCTGCTGGCGACGCTCAGGGACGGCGTCCTCGAGGGACGCTACGACCGCGGCACCCGCGGCGCCGGCTATCCGCTCCGTGCCCGCCGCTCGGTGCCGGAGGCGAACGACCCGTCGGCTCCGTCGATTGCCGGCGTCTGGATCGTTCCCACCAGCAGCACGAAGGGTGAGCAGGCGTTCCGCTTCATTGCCCGGCAGCAGGGGAGCCAGGTGTCGGCCGCCATCCTGCGCGTCGACGGAGACACCGGCACGCTGAGCGGCAGCTACGCTGACGGCCGATTCCTGCTCAGTCACTTTTCGGGGGCGCGGCCGGCCCGCTATGAGGTGACGCTCAAGGCCGACGGCTCGCTGGAACTGCTGCAGAACGGCAGCATGACGCTCACCGCGGTGCGCGCGTCCGACCCGCGCGCGCAGGCGCTGGGCAAGCCGAGCGACCCGTCCGAACACACCCGCGTGAAGGACGCCTCGGTGCCCTTGCAGGTGAGCGCTCCCTCGCTCGGCGGCGGCACGGTCTCGCTGTCGGACGACCGCTTCCGCGGCAAGGCGGTGATCGTGAGCGTGACCGGCAGCTGGTGCCCGAACTGCCACGACGAGACCCCCTTTCTCGTGGAGCTGCACCGGAAATACCGCGCGCGCGGGCTCGAGGTCGTGGCGCTCACCTTCGAGGAGGCCGAGCAGCTGAAGAACCCGACGCGCGTGCGCGCCTTCGTGACGCAGTACGGCATCGAGTATCCGGTGCTGCTGGTTGGCGAGACCGACGAGCTGAACGCGAAGCTGCCGCAGTTCGAGAACCTGAACGCCTTCCCGACCACGTTCTACCTGGGACGCGACGGCCGCGTCCGCTACGTCCACGCCGGCTTCCCGAGCCCGGCGAGCGGCGCCTTCTACACCGAGGCGCGCGAGGACATCGAGCGGATCGTCGAATCGCTCCTCGCGGAGCCGGCGCCCGGCGCGGCGAAGTGAACCGGTCGTCTGACTGCCCCATGAGCGCCCCCATGCGTCACCCTGTCCCCGCCACGGCCCGGCATCGCTGTTGTCGCTGCCGCTGCCACGCGTCCGCGTGTTGCGGATGCCTGTGTACGTGGCCGATGGCCGGGATGACGAGGCGCAGTTCCTAGACGCGCCTCCCTCACCCCCGGCTCCTCGGCTGCACGTGTCAGACGAGTGGGCGGGTGCCAGTGGCACCCGGGAGTGACGGAGCAGAGCGTGTTGAATCCACGAGAGTTCGTTCGCGCCGGCAGGCTTCTGCTGCTGGCCATGACCCTACTGGGCGTGCCCGAGTACGCGCACGCGCAGGACGCCAGTGCCGGAGCTCCGTCCGCTGGCTTCGCCGATGGCTTCTTCATCCAGTCGCCCGATGGCAACACCCGCATCACCTTCGGGGCCATCGTGCAGGAGGACGCGCGGCTGACGACCGACGATCCCGCGCCGTTCCTCGACACGTTCCTGCTGCGGAAGGCGCGCCCGATCTTCACCGTCCGCCTCGCGAAGGTGGTCGACTTCCGGCTGATGCCGGAGTTCGGCAACGGTTCGACGACAGTGCTCGATGCGTGGATGGAGTTCCGGTTCTCGCCGAAGCTGCGCCTGCGCACCGGCAAGGACAAGACGCCGGTCGGCTACGAGATGCTGCTCGGCGACCCGAACCTCTACCTGCCCGAACGGTCGCTCACGTCGTTGCTCGTGCCGAACCGCGACCTCGGCGTGTCGCTGCAGGGCGATCTCGGCACGCGGGTCTCCTACGCCGGCGGCCTCTACAACGGCATCGTCGACGGGGTGAACTCGACCGCCGACATCGACAGCAACGCGGCGAAGGACCTCGCCGGTCGCGTCGTCGTGCAGCCGTTCCGGCGCGCGGGCGCGTCGCCGAACCTCGCCG
>CANIAI010000014.1 GCA_947465275.1 Acidobacteriota bacterium
ACCGCGTCGTTCTCCTCGGTGAGGCCGAGCGCCGCGCGATGGCGCGACCCGAGTTCCCGGCTGACCAGCGGATTCACCGACAGCGGCAGGAAGCAGGCCGCCGCCGCGATGCGATCGCCCTGGATGATCGCCGCGCCGTCGTGGAGCGGCGACTCCTTCTGGAAGATGCTGGCGAGCAGGTCTGACGTGATGGTGGCGTCGAGCGGGATGCCGCCCTCGATGTAATTGCGCAGCCCGATCTGCCGCTCGATCGCGATGATGGCCCCGACCTGCCTGGCCGACAGGTTGAGCGCCGATGCGACCAGTTCCTCGATCGTCTCGGTCGCCGACTCCTCACGCTCGAAATAGCGGAAGAACGGCGCCCGGCCGAAGTGGGCGAGCGCGCGGCGGATGTCGGCCTGGAAGAGGACGACGACCGCGAACACCACGTACCCCGCCATGTTCCGGATCAGCCAGTTCACCGTCTCGAGGCGCAGCCACTCGGAGGCGAAGAACAGGCCGAGCAGGAAGACGCCGCTCAGCGCCATCTGGACGGCGCGGGTCCCGCGGATGAGGACCAGCACCTCGTAGATGACGAAGCCGACGACCGCGACGTCGAGGACGTCCGACCAGGTGATGGCCGGACGGCGCAGCAGCTGGGAGAGGAGGTCCATGGTCAATCGGCGCGATGATACCGCCGAATCTCCTCGGCGACCCTGACCACCTGCGCCATCTCACGGACGGCGTGCACCCGCACGATGTGCGCCCCGGCGAGCACGGAGGCCGTCACGGCGGCGGTCGTGGCCCAGTCACGGTCGCGTGCGGCGACCGGACGGTCGAGGACCCGCGCGAGGAACGACTTGCGCGACGGCCCGACCACGAGCGGGCGTCCCAGATCGGCGAACTCGCCGAGCCGGCCGAGCACCTCGTAGCTGTGTGAGGCGTCCTTGGCGAAGCCGATCCCCGGATCGACCAGGAGCTGTTCGCGCGGGATGCCCGCGCCGATCGCGAACCCGACGCTCTCGCGCAGTTCGTCGAGCACCTCGTCGACGACGTCGAGGTAGGTGGCCTGCTGCGCCATGTCGCGCGGACGCCCGCGCGTGTGCATCAGCACCAGCGCCGCGCCGCGGCGCGCCACGACCCCGGCGAGGGCCGGCTCGAAGCGCAGGCCGCTGACATCGTTCACCATCACCGCGCCGGCGGCGAGCGCGGCGTCGGCGACCGATGCCTTGGACGTATCGATGGACATCGGCACGCGCACGCGCCCGGCGAGCGCCTCGATCACCGGCAGCACCCGGCGCCGCTCCTCCTCGGCCGGCACGGTGTCGGCCCCGGGGCGGGTCGACTCTCCGCCGATGTCGAGCAGGTCGGCGCCGTCGTCGACCATGCGCAGGGCGGCCTCGATGGCCTGCGCCACCTCGACCGTGGCGCCTCCGTCCGAGAACGAATCAGGGGTGACGTTGATCACGCCCATCACGAGCGGCCGATCACCACACGCCAGCGAACGTCCGCCGGGGAGCGGGATCGAGTAGCGGCGACGCTGGACCACGGGGAGATCAGTACCCGGAGGGAGGGAGAAGGTAAAGGAGGTTCGGGGGGCGGAACTCACACGGGGCCGGCCGTGAGGCCCGCCCCGCGCGCGATGGATTGAGATCCTACTCCTGCGGCAGCGGGCGCGGGGGCAGCGGCGGCACGATGGAGGGTCGCTCCTTCGCGACGGCCGGCTTCACCTCGCGCGAGGGAGCGGCCGGACCCGACGGCGTGGCCGGGATCGGCTCGTCGAGCGGCAGTCCCGCCACGATGCGGCGGACCTGGTCGGCATCGAGCGTCTCACGCGTGAGCAGCGCGTCGGCCATGTCCATGATGTGCTGCTTGTGCTCCGTCAGGATGGCGTGGGCACGGCCATACGCGTCGGTCACGAAGCGCTTCACCTCGGCGTCGATCCGGAGCGCCGTGTCCTCGCTGTAGTCCTGATGCTGCGCGATCTCGCGGCCGAGGAAGATCTGCTCTTCCTTCTTGCCGTAGGTGAGCGGCCCCATGGCGTCGCTCATGCCCCACTCGCAGACCATCTTGCGCGACATCTCGGTGGCACGCTCGAGGTCGTTGCCGGCGCCGGTCGTGATGCTGCCGAGCGTGATCTCCTCGGCGATGCGCCCCCCCAGCAGGATGGCGATCTGGTCCTGCAGGTATTCACGCGTGTAGTTGTGCTTCTCGTCGGCGGGCAACTGCACGGTCAGCCCGAGCGCCATGCCGCGCGGGATGATCGTGACCTTGTGAATCGGTTCCGCGAACGGCAGCTTCACCGCGAGCAGCGCGTGACCGGCCTCGTGGATGGCGGTCACCTTCTTCTCGCTCTCGCTGATGATCATCGAGCGGCGCTCGGCGCCCATGAGCACCTTGTCCTTGGCGAACTCGAAGTCGTGCATCTTCACGACCTTCTGGTTGTAGCGCGCGGCGCTCAGCGCCGCCTCGTTCACCAGGTTCGCCAGGTCGGCGCCCGAGAAGCCCGACGTGCCGCGGGCGATGACCGCCACGTCGACGTCGTCGCCCATCGGGATCTTCTTGGTGTGCACCGCCAGGATGCCTTCGCGGCCCTTCACGTCGGGACGGTTCACCACGATCCGGCGGTCGAACCGGCCGGGCCGGAGCAGCGCCGGGTCGAGCACGTCGGGACGGTTGGTCGCCGCGACGAGGATGACCCCCTCGTTCGACTCGAAGCCGTCCATCTCGACGAGGAGCTGGTTCAGCGTCTGCTCGCGCTCGTCGTGGCCGCCGCCGAGACCGGCGCCGCGGTGACGGCCGACCGCGTCGATCTCGTCGATGAAGACGATGCAGGGCGCGTTCTTCTTGCCCTGCTCGAAGAGGTCACGCACGCGTGAGGCGCCGACGCCGACGAACATCTCGACGAAATCGGAGCCGCTGATGGAGAAGAACGGCACGTTCGCCTCGCCGGCGACCGCGCGGGCGAGCAGCGTCTTGCCGGTTCCGGGAGGGCCCATCAGGAGCACGCCCTTCGGGATGCGCCCGCCGAGCTTCTGGAACTTCTGCGGTTCGCGCAGGAACTCGATGATTTCCTGGAGTTCGTCCTTCGCCTCGTCGACGCCGGACACGTCCTTGAAGGTGACCTTCTTCTGCGCGCTGGATGACAGCTTCGCCTTGCTCTTGCCGAACGACAGCGCCTTGTTGCCGCCGCTCTGCATCTGGCGCATGAAGAAGATCCAGAAGCCGATCATCAGCAGGATGGGCGCCCAGGAGTAGAGGAGGGCAGCCCAGGGGCTCGCCGTCTGCTCGCGCGCCGTCACCTCGACATTCCGCTCGATCAGCTTGTTCGCGAGCCCCTCGTACTGGGGTGGCGCGTACGTGCGGAAGTTGTCGTTGCTCTTGGTGCCGTAGGTGATCTCGTTGCCCGTGATCGTGACGCGCGCCACCTGGCCCGCGTCGACCTTCGTCATGAACTCACTGAAGGTCTCAGGCTTGTGGCTGGTCTGGAACTTGGTCGAGAAATTCCAGACCAGTCCCCCGACAATCACGAGGACGACCCAGAACACCAGACTCTTCAGGGTTGAATTCAAGACTTTCCTCCCAAAAAGCGAAGGTTCAAGCGTATCACTTCGCAGCGGCCCTCCGCTGCAGTAAGACCAGTTCGTCGTGGCGGCGTTCGACGCGGCCACCCGGGACGTCGACCCCGGCCGGGCCGCCCAGCACGACCTCCTCGGCGGACGCGACATGCTCCCGGCCAACCTCGAGCCCGTCGGCGACCTGCCTCAGCGCCAGCAGCAGCAGGCGCCTGCGGAGCGGTGATGGCAGATGCCGCACCTCGTCGAGGCCGACGGTCCATCCGCCGTCCGACGCCGGTCGGCGCAGCCGCTGCCAGGCGTGGTCAGCCTGCCCGTCGAGCCATTCGGCATCCTCGCGGATGAGGGCGGCCGCCCGTGCGATCGCCGGCTTCGGGTCTCCGCCGAACAACCGGCCCAGTTCCGGCAGGATCCGGTGCCGGAGGCGATTCCGAGGATTCGCCTCGTCGTCGTTCGACTCGTCGTCCATCCAGCCCTGCGCCCGCGCCGTGAGCCAGTCCCGCAGGTCGCGCCGCGAGACCTCGAGCAGAGGACGGACGACCTGGCCGCGCCGCGGATAGATGCCCGCGAGCCCCGTCAGTCCCGATCCCCGCACCAGCTTCAACAGGAGCGTTTCGGCCTGATCATCCTGCGTGTGGCCGACCGCGATGCGATCGGCGCCCATCTCGGACGCCGCGTGCCCCAGGAACTCATATCGGATCTTCCGGGCCACGGCTTCGACTGACCGTCGTTCCACGCCGACACGATCTAGGACGCGCGCTCGGTCGATCACGATGGGCAATCTCATCCGGTCGCAGAAATCCCTGCAGAACTGCTCGTCACGCTCGGCGGACGGGCGCAGCTGGTGGTTCAGATGCGCGCAGCCGACGACCTCGAACCGCAGGTGGCGCGAGAGCCCAACCAGCAGCAATGTGAGCGCGACAGAGTCAGATCCTCCCGAAAGGCCGACGACGAGCCGGGTGCCCGGCGGACAGAGGTCATGCCTGAGGAGCGTTCGGCGGACCTGCTGTTCGACGGCGGTCACCGGCACAGGGTACCGCAGCTGTTCGTATCGAGGAGATGGACCGCCGCCCGAACCGGGCGGCGATGAAGGACGTGGTGCCGGAGGGCGGACTCGAACCGCCGACCCCGCGCTTATGAGACGCGTGCTCTAACCGGCTGAGCTACTCCGGCACGAAACTCCGATTGTAGCATCAGACCCCCGGCCTGATCAGCCAGCCACGATCGCGGCCGCGAGCAGCGGAATCAGGATTTCGTGATGCCCGACGAGCGTGATGCCGGCGCCGCCCGTGCCCGCCACCGGACGCGTCACGACGTTGGTCTGCGGGCGGTACATCCGGAGGAAGTCGATGTTCACCGTGGTGAGCCGGTCGAGCGAGACGCCCTGGTTCCGGACCAGCGCCACCGCCTTGAGGAAGACCTCGGGCAGCACGACGGCCGACCCGCAGTTCAGGTACACCCCGCCCTCGAGCTTCGCGACAGACGCGGTGAAGTAGCGGAAGTCGCGCAGGCTCGCGTCGCCGATCGCCGCGCCCGAGGCGGCCGGGTGCATGTGGATGATGTCGGTGCCGAGCGCCACGTGCACGGTGACTGGAATTCCGAGCCGGTGCGCGGACGCGAGCAGGCTCCGATCCGCGAAGGCGGGCCGCGCGCCGGCCACGAACGCCGCCACCGCCTGCCCCATCCCCTGCTGGTCCCGCGCCGCGAGGCCGATCGCCTCGTTCAGCAACCGGCCGGTTTCGTCGGCCATCCCGAAGCGGCCGGGTCCGAGCGCCGCGTCGACGTCCTCCGAGGTGGCGCCCGACCAGGCGATCTCGAAGTCGTGGATCATGCCCGCGCCGTTCAGCGCGAGGGCCGACACGAAGCCACGTTCCATCAGGTCGATCAGGACCGGCGACACCCCCGTCTTGATGACGTGCGCGCCGAGTCCCCACACCACGCCGCGGCCATGACGACGCGCCTCGGTGATGGCACCGACCACGCGCCGGACGTCACCACCCGCCAGGAGCGAGGGGAGCGACGCGAACCAGTCGGCGAAGGTCGCCCCCTCTGCGACCGGACGCGCGAAATCGGTGACCCGCGTCTTGCTCTCGCGGCTGCCGAGCGGATAGGTGCGGACCCCGGTGAGGTCGAACTCCTCGTACGGAAACGGCATGGCTGGACTCTACCGCACCTCTCGCTGCGGTCAGCCGACCAGCATCGCGTCGCCGTAGCTGTAGAAGCGGTACCCGCGCGCGACCGCCTCGCGGTACGCCCGGAGCACCGCGTCGGTGCCCCCGAGCGCGCAGACCAGCAGCAGCAGCGACGAGCGCGGCAGGTGGAAGTTGGTGATGAGGGCGTCGACGAGCCGGAATCGGTGCCCCGGGCGGATGAAGGTCCGCGTCTCGCCGGTGGCGGGCAGGACGACACCCGCGCCGTCGACCGCGAGCGACTCGAGCGCACGGGTCGTGGTGGTCCCGACCGCGACGATGCGCCGCCCCTCGCGCTTCGCGCGCGTCAGCGCCTCGGCCGTCGCCTCTGACACGGTGAAGCGCTCCGGGTCGACGGTGTGCTCGTCGACGCGCTCGACGCGCACCGGCTTGAACGTCCCGTAGCCGACGTGCAGCGTGACGCGGGCGGTCTCGATGCCCTGCGCGGCAAGCGACGCGAGCAGCGGCTCGGTGAAGTGGAGGCCCGCGGTGGGCGCCGCGATCGACCCGCGGTCCCGCGCGAAGACGGTCTGGTAGCGTTCGCGGTCCGCGGGCGTGTCGTCGCGCGTGATGTACGGCGGCAGCGGAATGTGCCCCAGCCGGTCGATGGCCTCCGCGACGGTGCCCTGCTCGACCGCCAGTCGCACGGTGCGCCGGCCGTAGAAGCGGCGCTCGAGCACCTCGCCATCCAGCCGCACGCCGTCGGCCTCGAAGCGGACGCGCGCGCCCGGCTTCAGCTTCTGCCCGGGGTGCATCAGCGCATCCCAGGTCTCCACGCGCGGGTCGGCCGCCGCCGGCAGTTCGGCGCGCGCCGCGTCCGTCGCTGCGCGCTCGAGCAGCAGGCACTCGACGGCCCCCCCGCTCGGCACGCGGCGACCGAGCAGCCGTGCGGGGAACACGCGGGTGTCGTTCACGACCAGCAGGTCGCCCGGGCGCAGGAACCGCGGCAGCTCGGGGAACATCGCATGCTCGACGGCAGCCGTCTCGCGTCGCAGGACGAGCAGCCGTGAGTCGCCCCGTACCGCGGGCGGCTCCTGCGCGATCAGGGACTCGGGCAGTTCGAAGTCGAACGCCGCGATGCTCAGCGGATCCACCCCGTCATTATGTGCGCTGGCGACGCCCTTGCAGCCGTCGGGGCGACGTGTTCGATGTGGTGATTGTCGGTGGCGGCCCGGCCGGTCTCAGCGCCGCGCTCGTGCTGGGGCGCTGCCGCCGGCGTGTGCGCCTGTACGACACAGGCACGCCGCGCAACGCCGCTGCCTCGGCCATACACGGCTATCTCACGCGCGACGGCATGTTGCCGTCCGCCTTCCTCGAGGCGGCGCGTGCGGAACTCGCCGCGTACGCCATCGAGCCGGTGCGGGCGCCCGTCCGCGGCATCGAGCGCGGCGCCGATCGCTTCGACGTCCTCGTGGGGGACGAGCGGGTGGGGGCGACGATCGTCCTCCTCGCGACCGGCGTCCGTGACCACGTGCCCGAGATTCCCGGTGTTGCCGACTGTTACGGGCAGTCGGTGCACCACTGTCCTTACTGCGACGGGTGGGAGAACCGCGACCGGCGCATCGCCGTGC
Organism: Acidobacteriota bacterium; assembly: GCA_947465275.1. GTDB lineage: Bacteria > Acidobacteriota > Vicinamibacteria > Vicinamibacterales > UBA2999 > JBEBGV01. The sequence continues at coordinate 7,315 of CANIAI010000014.1, forward strand.
TGGGGAAGGGCCAGGCGGCAGCGGGGCTCGCGCTGTCACTCCTCACCTGGACCCGCGACGTCACGGTCGTGACGAACGGCCCGGGACGCGTGTCTCCGGCCAGCCGGGCGCGCCTGGCGCGGCACGGCATCGGGGTGCGTGAGGCACGGGTGCGGCAACTCGAACACCAGGATGGTGCGGCCCGGGCGCTGGTGCTCACGGGCGACGAGCGGGTGGCGTGCGACGCGGTCTTCTTCACCGGCGGCCAGTCGCCGCAGGCGCGGTTCGCCCACGAGCTCGGATGCGAGTTCACGCGCAAGGGCACCGTGCGCACCGATCGTCTCGGGGCCACCTGCGTGCCGGGCCTCTACGTCGCCGGGGACGCCTCCCGCGACGTACAGTTCGTGATCGTGGCCGCCGCGGAGGGCGCCAAGGCGGGCGTGGCGATCAACAAGCTGTTGCAGGCGCGCGAAGGGCACGCGTGATGGCGACAGCCCCGATCACCCCGGTGAAGAGCGCCCTCGCCGATCCGCCCGAGACGACGACGCCGGTCGAGGTGAACGCCAGGAGCGTCGCGCTGACGGTGATCGCGGTGGCGGCCTCGATGGCGGTGCTCTACTGGGCGCAGGAGGTCTTCATCCCCATCGTCCTCAGCGTCCTGCTCAGCTACGCGCTCGAGCCGGTGGTGCGCGGCGCGATGCGCCTGCGGCTGTCGCGGACGCTCGCCTCCGCGCTCGTGATGACCGCCCTCACCGGCGGCATCGGGTACGGCGGGTACGCGCTCACCGACGACGCGACCGCCATCCTCGCCGAGTTGCCGGACGCGGCGGCCCGGCTCCGCGTCTCGCTCCGTCACGGTCGCGCGTCAGGCGGGGCGATCCAGCAGGTGCAGCGGGCCGCCGATGAACTGCAGCGCACGGCCAACGAGGCGGCCGGACGCACTCCCGCGCCGGCCGGGGTCCAGCGCGTGCAGATCGAGTCGCCGGCGATCGACGTGCGCGAATACCTGTCGTGGGGCTCGGCGAACCTCGTCACGTTCGCAGGTCAGGCGACCCTCGTGATCTTCTTCGTCTTCTTCCTGCTCGCGTCGGGCGACCTCTTCAAGCGGAAGCTCGTGCACCTGGCCGGGCCGTCGCTCGCGAAGAAGAAGATCACCGTCCAGATCCTCGATGAGATCAACGATCAGATCGCGAAGTTCCTGCTCGTGCGGGTGGCGACGAGCGTGGTGGTGGGGGTCGCGAGCTGGCTCGCGTTCAGGGCGGTGGGGCTCGAGCAGGCCGGCGTGTGGGGCATCTGCGCCGGCGTGTTCAACAGCATTCCCTACTTCGGGCCGGTGATCGTGGCGATGGGCACGCTCGTCGTCGGCTTCCTGCAGTTCGGAACCGTGACCATGGGCCTCTGGGTCGCAGGCATCTCGCTGATCATCACGACCATCGAAGGCTGGCTGCTCACGCCATGGCTGACGAGCCGCGCGGCGCGCACCAATGAGGTCTCGATGTTCGTGGGGCTGATCTTCTGGAGCTTCGTGTGGGGGCTGTGGGGCACGCTGCTCGCGGTGCCGATGCTCGTGGCGCTCAAGGCGTTCTGCGATCGCGTCGAGGACCTGAAGCCGATCGGGGAACTGCTGGGGGAGTGACTAGACGAAGCGCCCCAGGTCGACGCGGCCGCGCGCCTGCAGCAGCGGCTTCCAGAGGTCACCGAGCGACGCGACACGGGCCGGCACGTTCTCGAGCCGGAAATCGTCGATGTCGGCGCCCGCCTCGAGTTCCTCCCAGGTGATCGGTGTCGAAACGGTCGCCAGCGGCGTCGGACGCACCGAGTAGATGCTGGCGAGCGTGCTGCCCCACCGGTTCTGGTTGTAGTCGATCAGCACGCGTCCCGCGGGGCGCTTCGCGACGCGGTACTCCGACGTCACGAGCTGCGGGTGCCGGCGGGCGAGCTCGACCGCGAGCGCCTTGGCGAATGTCCAGACCGCCTTCTGCACCGGTCCGCGGACGATCGGCACGTAGACGTGCAGCCCCTTCGACCCACTGGTCTTGACGAGCGGGCGCATGCGGAGCGCGACCAGCGCCTCACGGACGACGGCGGCGGTCTCGCGCACCCGCGCGAACGGCACCTGCGGTCCCGGGTCGAGGTCGAAGTGCAGGTAGTCGGGACGATCCACGTCGTCGCAGCGGCCGTACCACTGGTTGAGGTCAATGCACCCGAGGTTGACGATCCAGAGGAGGGTCGCGAGGTCGTCGACGACGGGGAAGTCGATCACCGACCCGCTCCCGTGGGCGATCGCGCAGGTCCGCACCCAGTCCGGACGGGGCGACGGCGCGCGCTTCATGAAGAAGAACGGTCCGCCCGCACCATTGGGATAGCGCTTCATCACCATCGCACGGTCGCGCAGGTGCGGCAGCAGCAGCGGCGCGACCTCCGCGTAGTACTGCAGGAGGTGCCCCTTGGTGATGCCGCGCTCGGGCCAGAACGGCTTCCGCAGGTTCGTGAGCGACACCGCGCGGCCGTTGAGCTCGAGCGAGGCGGCGTCGCGATCCAGCGGAATCACCGGTGTCCCGGCGGAGGGGCGGGGGCCCGCCTGTCGGGGTGCCATCACGCGCCCGGCCATCGCTCCAGGCGCGGCGGACGCATGCCGTGCCTGACAGCGCCGTCGATTGGCTGGTAGTCGAGTTCAGCGCCCGCGGCGACGGAGCGCAGCATGAGTCCGCCCCGGCTCATGTCACCGCGGCCGACGAAGGCCGATGGGAACAGCAGCCGCGGGCCGAAGATCGGCAGCAGCAGATCGACGTACTTGTCCGACGCGATGCTGCCGAGCAGGACGACGTCGCACGAGCCCACACGCGAGGCCAGCGCCTGCGCGTCGCGGACGAGCGGCTCGGCATACTGCGGATTGCCGGGCGCGATCGACACTCCGGCGAAGCCGGCGAGCGTCTCGAGCCGCACCGGGGCGGACGGGGAACGCAGCCCGATGTTCGGCGTGATCACGTACGCGCCCTCCGCCGGCGCCTGCCCGCCCTCCGCCGCGCCGTGCGGCGGATGCGCGAAGCGGGCGGCATAGGCCAGCTTCCCGCGGAAGTAGAGTCCGCTCACGAACGCGAACAGGTCTCCGAGGGGAACCTCGTGACCCCCGCGTAATCGTTCCGCGAGCGGAGCACGGCCGGTCGGCGATCGCAGCAGCGCGGCCCGGCGTCCGCCGCAGTTGGCGGGCGACAGCAGGAAGATGCGTGCGGAACTCATCGGGAGCTCACCGCGCGGCCCTCAGGCTCCGACGAGCGCCCGGATCGCCCATCCGACAAGCAGCAGCGGCACCGCGACGGCAACGACGACGAGCACCACCATCGCGATGACGACGAGCCAGTCCGGCATGGTGCCCGGATGCTCCTCGAAGAGGTGCCGTTCGAGCAGCGCGAGGTTCTTCGCGTTCGACTACCAAGCCACGTCGAAGAGGTCTCCGACGAGCGGGATGCTGCCGAGCACGGTGTCGAGGCCGGCATTCAGGAGCATCCGGAACTGCACGACCCGTGGCACGCCACAGGCCCTGGCCTGCCAGATGATCGCCAGGCCGAAGACGAGCGCGATGAGGTCGCCGACGCCCGGCACGAGCCCGAGCACCGGATCGAGCCCGACACGCCAGGGCGTGCCCGGAACGGCAACCGCCGAATCGAGCAGGCGGCTCAGCCGGCGCAGCCAGTCGATCCGCTGCGCCTGCGCGGGGGTCAGCTGCCGGGCACGGGGCACGCGAGTCATCACTCGTCCGGGCCGTGCAAGGCGCTGACCGTCAGCCGCTACTGACCGTGCATGCCCCAGCGCAGCAGGATGGAGCCGACCGTGAAGCCAGCGCCGACCGACGCCAGGAGCACGAGGTCGCCCTTCCGGATGCGCCCGGCGTCGACCGCATCCTGCAGCGCCAGCGGGATCGTGCCGGCGGTGGTGTTGCCGAACCGCTCGACGTTGATGACGACCTTCTCCGGGGCGAGGCCCAGCTTCTCGGCGGCGAGCTGGATGATGCGGCGGTTCGCCTGGTGCGACACGAAGACGTCGATGTCGTCGCCGGTGAGGCCGTTGCGCTCGAGGACGCGGCGGCAGACCTCCTCCGTGTTGCGCACCGCGAACTTGAAGACGGTCTGCCCTTCCTGCTTGACGTAGTGCAGCCGCTGGTCGACCGTCTCGTGCGTCGCGGGCCTGAGGCTGCCGCCGGCCGGCATGCAGAGCGCGCCGCCCCCGGTGCCGTCGACGTAGTTCTCGAAGTCGATGATGCCGACGCCCGGGTCGTCGCTCGCGTTCACGACCACCGCGCCGGCGCCATCGCCGAACAGCACACAGGTCGTCCGGTCGGTGTAGTCGATGATGCTCGACATCACGTCGGCCCCGATCACGAGTGCGTTGCGGCTCGCGCCGGCCGCGACCATCTGCGCCGCGGTGGTCAGGGCGTACGTGAACCCTGAGCAGGCGGCCGAGAGGTCGTAGCCCCAGGCATGCGAGGCGCCGATCTTCGCCTGCAGCAGGCAGGCGGTGCTCGGGAACGCCATGTCGGGCGTGGTCGTGCCGACCACGATGAAGTCGATGTCGTCAGGCGTGAGCCCGGCGCGCTCGATGGCGGTCAGCGCGGCTTCCTTCGCGAGGTCGGAGGTCGCGACCCCGGCTTCGACGATGTGCCGTTCGCGGATGCCGGTGCGCTGGAGGATCCACTCGTCGCTCGTCTCGACCATCCGCTCGAGATCGGCGTTGGTCAGCACGCGCGGTGGCACGTAGGTCGCCAGGCTGGCGATCCGGGCGCGCTTCAGCAGGCGCCCGTCACTTGGAATCACCACAGTTTCGTGTCCCTCCCGGGAGCTGTCAGGCCGAAGTATTCGTAGGCACGCGCGGTGGCGACGCGCCCCCGCGGCGTGCGGTCGAGGAACCCCGCCTGGATGAGGAATGGCTCGTACATGTCCTCGATGGCGTCGCGCTCTTCGTGAATCGCGGCCGCGAGGCTGTTGACGCCGACCGGGCCGCCACCGAACTTCTCGATGATCGTCCGGAGCAGGGTGCGGTCGACTTCGTCGAAGCCGCGCTCGTCGACCTCGAGCATCTCGAGCGCCGCGCGGGCGACCTCGAGCGAGATCCGGCCGTCGGCGCGCACCTGCGCGAAGTCGCGGACGCGGCGCAGCAGCCGGTTGGCGATGCGCGGCGTGCCGCGCGACCGCCGGGCGAGTTCCGACGCGGCGCCGGCGTCGACCGGCACGTCGAGGATGCGCGCCGACCGGGTGACGATCTCGGTGATGTCCCCCTCGGTGTAGAAGTCGAGGCGGTGGACGATGCCGAACCTCGCCCGCAGCGGGGCCGTGAGCAGCCCGGCCCGCGTGGTGGCGCCGATGAGAGTGAACCGCTGCAGCGGCACCTTGACGGATCGCGCGCTCGGTCCCTGGCCGATCACGATGTCGAGCTCGTAGTCCTCCATCGCCGGGTAGAGGATCTCCTCGATCGACGGTGACATCCGGTGGATCTCGTCGATGAAGAGCACCTCGTGCTCCTGGAGGTTGGTGAGCATCGCCGCGAGATCGCCGGGCTTCTCGATGACCGGACCCGCCGTCGCGCGCACGGGCACGCCCATCTCGTTGCCGATCACGTAGGCGAGGGTGGTCTTGCCGAGTCCGGGCGGCCCGTACAGCAGCACGTGATCGAGCGCCTCACGCCGGCCGCGGGCCGCGGCGATCGAGACCTCGAGGTTGGCGCGCAGGCGGTCCTGCCCGATGTAGTCGTCCAGCGAGCGGGGCCTGAGCCCCTGCTCGTACTGGGCGTCGTCATCGAGCCGGCCGGCGGCGACGAGCCTGTCGTTCACCTGGTCATCTCACGGAGCGCGGCGCGCAGCGCCTGCTCCAGCGTGGGCGGATCCTGCCGGTCCGTGAGGACGGCGTCCACGGCCTTCTCGGCCAGGGGCCGATGATAGCCCAGGTTCTGCAGTGCCGAGAGCAGGTCGTCGCGCATGCGCCCCTCGCCCGCGGGCGCGCCGGGGACGTCGAGCGCAACGGGGCTCAGCGAGTCGAGGCGGTCACGCAGCTCGAGGACGATGCGCTCGGCCGTCTTCTTGCCGACGCCCGGCACACGCGTGATCCGCGCGATATCGCCCCGCTGTACGGCCCCGATCAGCTCGGACGGTTCAATCCCCGACAGGACCGCGATCGCCAGCTTCGGGCCGATGCCGCTGACGGCAATCAGCCGCTCGAAGACCTGTTGCTCGAGCAGGGTGAGGAATCCGTACAGCAGCAGCGCGTCTTCACGCACGTGTGTGTGGACGCGCAGCGACACCGCGGCGCCCGCCTCACCCACGTCGTAGAACGTGGAGAGCGGCACGTGCAGCTCGTAGCCGACACCCTGGACGTCCACGATCAGGCGCCCCGGCTGCTTGTCGAGCACCTGCCCGCGAAGGAACGCGATCATCTCGAAAGGAACCCCGTCAGTGAGGACGATAGTCGCGCCAGCTGCGCGGCGTGGCGCCGCGGCCGGCCGGGCGGGGTGCGGTGCCCGCGTCGGGCACGATGGCCGGCGGCGCGGAGTGCACGTGGCAGATCGCGACCGCCAGGGCGTCTGCCGCGTCGTGCGGCGACGGCGGGGCCGCGAGCCCGAGCAGCAGCTTGATCATCTGCTGCACCTGCGTCTTCTCGGCACGCCCGTAGCCGACCACCGCGCGCTTGATCTCGGCGGGCGTGTACTCCACCACCTCACAGCCGGCCTCGACGGCGGCGAGCATGGCGACGCCACGCGCGTGACCCAGCTTGAGCGCGCTGCGCGCGTTGTTCGAAAAGAACAGACTCTCGATGGCGACACAGTCCGGTTGTGTCGAGGCGAGCAGGATGGAGAGCTCACGGTAAATCCGCGAGAGCCGCTGGGGAAACGGGGTGGATGCGGGGCTCGTGATGGCCCCGCACGTCACCAGCAGGTGGCGTCGGCCGTCCGTCTCCACGCATCCGTATCCGGTGCGCTCGGAGCCGGGATCGATGCCGAACACCTTCACGCGAGGGAGGCCTCGATCTCCTTCTCCTCGATGTCGAAGTTCGCGTAGACGTTCTGCACGTCGTCGTGATCGTCGAGCGCGTCCATCAGCCTCATCATCTGCTGGGCGTCCTTGCCCGTCAGCTTGACGTAGTTCTGCGGAATCATCGCGATCGATGCGCTGGCCGGCTCCACGCCGAGCGCCTTCACGGCGTCACGCACCGCCTCGAAGTGCTCGGGCGCGCAGGTGATGTCGAAGCCGCCCTCGTCCTCGCTCATGTCGTCGGCGCCGGCGTCGAGGGCCGCCGACAGGAGCTTGTCCTCGTCGACCTTCCCCTTCTCGACCATCACCTGTCCCTTGCGGGTGAACATCCAGGCGACGCTGTTCTCGGCGGCGAGGTTGCCGTTGAGCTTGTTGAGCAGGAACCGGATCTCGCCGACCGTCCGGTTCTTGTTGTCGGTGAGGGTCATGATGAGGATGGCCACACCGCCGGGGCCGTAGCCCTCGTAGGTGATCTCCTCGTACGAGACGCCCGGTTCCTCGCCCGTTCCGCGGCGGATGGCGCGCTCGATGTTCTCGCGCGGCATGTTGTTCGCCTTGGCCTCGGCAACGATGGTCCGCAGGCGCGGATTCATGTTCACGTCACCGCCACCGCTGCGGGCAGCCACCGAGAGTTCCTTGATGATGCGCGTGAAGACTTTGCCGCGCTTGGCGTCAGCCGCGCCCTTCTTGTGCTTGATCGTGTGCCACTTGGAATGGCCTGACATGCG
>CANIAI010000015.1 GCA_947465275.1 Acidobacteriota bacterium
CAGGCGATGCTCGCGCCCGGCACGACGCTCGTCGAGTACTACGTGGTCGATGGGCGGCTGCTCGCGTGGGTCGTGACGCGCGACGAGGCGTCGGTGCACCGGCTCGGCCCCAAGTCCGAGGCGGTGCGGGCGCTCCGCTTCCTGCAGTTCCAGATCGCCCGCTGCCGGTGGCACCTCCACCGACGGGAGGCCGACGCCGCCCCCGCCGTCGCCCACCTGAAGCGCCTGTACGATCTGCTGCTCCGGCCGGTGGAACCGTACGTCCGGACGGCCGACCACCTGGTCGTGGTCCCCCACGGGACGCTGCATGCCGTCCCCTTCGCGGCGCTGCACGACGGCGGGGAGTATCTGTGCGACCGGGTGACCGTCTCGGTGGCGCCGAGCGCGTCGGTCTATGCGATGACGATGAGCCGCCCGGCGGCCCGGCGGCGCCCGGCGCTGGTCGTCGGGGTACCCGACCCGCAGGCGCCGTTGATTGCCCGCGAGGTCGAGCAGGTCGCCGGCGTATTCCGGCAGCCGACGGTGCTCGCCGGAGCGCCGGCCACCAGGCAGGCGTTCGCGGACGCCGCCTCGGACGCGAGCGTGCTGCACCTGGCCACGCATGGCCACTTCCGGTCGGATAACCCCGACTTCTCGTCCATCCAGCTGGTGGACGGCCCGGTGACCCTGAAGGATCTCGAGGGCATGGCGCTCGACGCCGACCTGGTCACCCTGAGTGGCTGCGGCACCGGTCGCCTCGTCGTGGCTGGGGGTGACGAACTGTTCGGCCTGTCGCGCGGGCTGCTGCGGGCAGGTGCCCGATCGCTGCTGGTCGCGCTGTGGGACGTCAGCGACGTGTCGGCGGTGACTTACATGGACGGCTTCTATACCGCGCTCCGCCAGCGATGCAGCCGTGGCGAGGCCGCCCGGGCCGGCGCGCGAGCGGTCAGAGCCGCCCACCCGCATCCGTTCTTCTGGGCCCCATTCGTCCTCGTGGGCGACCACAGAAAAATTTCCTCGACGGGTATATTTTTCACTCCCGCGCCCCACCCTACGGGTATGAAGGGACAGACGACACCCCCATGACCACACGACACCCCGGCGACGGGGAATGGGCAGACCTGGCGCGCGGGCTGTGCAGCCCGCCTGACGCCACCCGTCTCCTCGCGCATGCCGCACGATGCGAATCGTGCCGGGATGCGCTCGAGACCGTTCGTGCGGTGACGGAGCTCGGCGCGCGCGAGGCCAGCTGGACACCAGCCGCCGCCGTCGTCCGGCAGGCCGAGGCGATCTTCGCACCCCGCCCCCGGGTTCGGGAATCGGCGTGGCCGACGCTGGCCGCGCTCCTGACCTTCGACAGCTGGCACGAACCGGCACTCGCCGGCGTGCGGGCCCAGGCAGCCGCGGAGCGGCATGTCACCTACCGTGCCGGCGACTGGGAGATCGACCTGCGCCTCGAGGGCTCCGGACGACAGGGCCTCGCGGTGCTCGGCCAGGTGGCCCACAGCAAGGACAGCACGGTCCCCCTCGACGGGGTGCCGGTGACCCTGCGCGCCGGCCGACGGGCGTTGGCCACCACCACCCTGAACGCCTTCGGGGAGTTCCAGATCGAGTGCGCCGCCGTCGGTGAAAACCTGCGCGTCTCGATTCCGGTGACCTCCTCCGGCGTGCGTCTGGACATTCCGGTACCGCCCGCCGTGCGAGGCGACCGCTAGTTTTCCCTCCCCGAGGCCCATGCAGATGAACCACCGCGTCACGTTCCTCCTCCGCGCGTTCACGTGCGCCATCCTGCTCGCCGTCACGGCGGGCAGCACCGGCACGCGGGCGGCTGGTGAGCGCTACCTCCTCACCCTCAGTGACGACTCGACGCTCGATGACGTGCTTGCCCGGCACGACCTCGAGTTGAAGGACGCCATCGAGGGTACGCACGTCTACCGCATCGAAGACTCGCTCGGCCGCTCGGAGAAGGACCTCGAGAACGAACTCCTCGGCGACCTCGAGGTGTTCGACTTCGAGCTCGACGGCGCGCACGTCCTCACCGAGATTCCGCAGGCGCAGGTCAACCAGTCGACCGCGGCGATCCTCGAGGCGGTGAGGAAGAGCACCCCGGTCCCCTACTACGGCGCCTCGGTGCCGAGCGCCTACGTAACGCAGCCCGCGTCGAAGATCATCGGCCTGGCGAATGCACAGGCCGCCGGGGGGACCGGCCAGGTGACGGTGGCCGTGATCGACACCGGCGTCGATCCCGACCATCCGGTCCTCAAGGGCGTGCTGACGCCGGGCTACGACTTCACGCGTGACCTGGCGGGGAGCGCCTCGGAGCTGATCGACCTGAACCAGTCGACCGCCGCGATCCTGGAGCAGTCGACCTCGGCGATTCTCGAGGGCGATACGGTGGCGGTGCTGAACCAGTCGACCGCCGCCATTCTCGAGCAGTCGACCGCCGCCATCCTCGAGTCGCTGCCGCCGGCCTTCGGCCACGGCACGATGGTCGCCGGGCTGGTGCACCTGGTCGCGCCGACCGCGCGCATCATGCCGCTCAAGGCGTTCACGGCCGATGGCACCTCACAGGCGTTCGACCTCGTGCGCGCCATCTACTACGCGGTCGACCACGGGGCCCGCGTGATCAACATGAGCTGGAGCATGCCCGAGCGCTCGCGCACGCTCGACCGCGCGATCGAGTACGCGCGGGTCCATGGTGTAGCACTCGTCACGTCGGTGGGCAACGCCGGCCGGCTCGACGCCGTGGCGTACCCGGCCCTGACGAGCGGTGTGCTCGGCATCGCCTCGACCTCCAACAGCGACAAGCGCAGCACCTTCTCGAATTCCGGCGATCGGCTGGTGTTCGAGGCGGCGCCCGGCGAAGCGCTCATCACGACCTACCCGGGCGGCAATTACGCCGCGGCCTGGGGCACGTCGTTCAGCGCCGCGGTCGTGAGCGGCGGCGCGGGCCTGCTGGCGCGTGAGGTGGCCCCGGAGCTGGCGCCGGCTGACAACGACGCGGTGAAGAGCGCGCTGCAGAAGACGAAGAAGCTGACCAGCGACCTGGGCAGAGGACGCCTCGACCTGCAGAAGGCGGTCGCCAACAAGTTCTAGCGATCGCGGAGCGGTACTGATGTCTCGCGGGTAGCCGTGGGGGAGCGGTTGCCCCCGTGACGACAGTCGGGGGCCGGGGCGGTGTAGACCGTTCCCGGCCCTCGTCTTATGTACGGACAGCACAATGCAGGCATGTCAGCGTCAGGTCGTCCGATGCGGCTCATCATCTTCGGCGCGACCGGGATGGTCGGCCTCGGTGCACTTCGAGAGGCACTTTGCAGGGCCGGGCAGACCGATACATCCTCGAGTCGCGGGACATCAACCGGCTCGGGCGTTACTCGAGCACCGCCAGATAGTCGAGCGCAGCCAGCAACCCGACGGGCACCGCCACCACGATCAACGCCAGGAGCAACATCAGGAATGCCATGCCTGGGAAACACGCAAGGCAGGGGCCGTTCGCCGGCGCTACCTCAGGTCGTGGTCCCAGTGCTCGACGATACGGCCGTCCTTCAGGCGGAAGGCGTCGAAGGTGAACCATTCCCACCTGCGCGCCGCGTCGTCGGGGTCTGGCAGCACCTGCTTCCAGACGACGCTCACGTAATCGCACTCGGCCACGACGTGGTCGCGCACGCGGCCCGGCGGCGGGGGCGGGTCGTCGAGGCGGGGACTCCGGTCGACGAAGTCGGTCGCGAGGGTCGCGGCCCGACCAGCGGTACCGGCCAGATACCGATCGACCACCTGCTTGTTGGCCGCGAGCATCGCGGCGCTCGCGCTGCACCCGGGGGCTGGCAACGGTGGCGCGGGCGCGGCAGCCCGCGGGGCGGGCAGCGCGTTTGACAGCACCGGCGCCGGAGGCGCGGCCGGCCGCGGCATCATCCACCCCGGCTCGAGCCGCACCTGATCCCAGTGCTCCGAGAACTTGCCGTCGCGCATGCGGAACGTCTCGAAGGCGAACGCCTCGTAGGTCTGGCCCGGCGTCTTCGGATCGGCGACGTTCCCGCGATAGACGGCGTGCACCAGATCGCCTTCGCCGATCAGGATGATCGGGTTGGCGAGGCGAATCCCGTTCAGCGCAACCAAGACGATGTTGCGACGCTGCCCCTCTTCGGACGCCGCCACCCAGGCGCGTCGACCCTTCGCGCCAGTGATGTCATCCATGCGCAGGAAGCGCGGGTTGTGCTGGACGTAGTCGTCATTCTGCGTCGCGACGGACCGCTCTTCGCGCGTCCCCTGGAAGCCGAAGAACCTGATGATCGACTGTTTCGGTGACTCGGCGGGGGTGCCGCCGGCGGGGGCCTGCGGCGGCGCGGCGACGACGACGGCGGTCGCCAGGCAGCCGAGGGCGAGGCCCGTCAGACATGACCTGATCTGCATCTCGCGACAGAGGCTACTACATCGATGGAGTGGCGCGCCCGGCAGGGCTCGAACCTGCGACCCCCGGCTTAGAAGGCCCGCCGTCCCACGACCTCCGGCGACATCGGTAGATCGTCCAGCCTCGCCATTCTGCGGTTATCGATAGACGGTTATCAATCCCAGTTTGGAGCCAGCACTGAACCCACACTTCTTCCCTGTTTTCAGCACTGAACGTAATCGTCTTCCGGCGTCGGCGATAACCGCTTAACGTCTCGCGGGCTATCCGTTACATTGGTCCTCGTTCATGGCTCCCGCTGGACGCTCCCGACGCCCACTTCGGGGCCCTGATGGCGAGGTCGAGCCGTGGCTCCCGTGGGATCTTTCGGACTACCGCAACCGCCTGCTCCGCGCGGTACGGGCCCACGCGCCTGAACTCCTGGAACAGCTCGAATCCCTCTGCGCGACGGTCGATCCAACCGACCGTTCGCGTGCGATTGCCCTACTGGCGTCACAATGGGATCTAGAGGTGCCGTGGCTCGTGGCCACCATGGAGCGGACCGTCCGCTGGTGGCTTCGCGCTCCGCAGATGCGACGCACGCGCACATGGGCTCCCGTTCTGCCCGTGAACGGCTGGGGCCACCGACTTCGCCCATCCAGACAGAACACGCAACTTCGCGGCATGAAGCCGTCGCCGCACGACAAGATCCAAGAGCCACGCGTCTTTGACTGGTGGGCGCGCTACCAGGTTGGCCAAGAGACGTTTCGGGCCATAGCCACGGAGAGCGGCGTCGAACCCGATGCTGTCCGTATGGCTGTGCATCGTCTATCCGAACTGCTCAAGATACCGCAGCGCCGCGGGACGCGGGGCCGACCCAAGAAGCCCACCGCCTAGCCAGTCCGTTCGTGACATTGCGCCGGAATTTGCGTGCGCCAATGTTCGTTTTATCTATCGCTCGCTTCTGGTGTTATCGACGCGTCGGGCTCGTCTGTGCCGACATCGAACATGAGTTCAACTCGACTCGCCACAGAAGGAGCGCACATGTCCCCCCGTCCCAAATCGGCCGCATCTGTCGACAATTCCGGCATTACATCTCTGGATGACTTGCATGCCGATCCTCTGAACGCCAATCGGGGCACTGATCGCGGTCGGGCCGCACTCTCCAAGAGCCTGCAGGACTACGGCGCGGGCCGTTCAATCCTCATCGACAAACATGGACGGATCATCGGCGGTCATAAGACAGTCGAACAGGCCAAAGCCCTAGGCCTCCCGATCACGGTCGTTCCCACCCGCGGTGACGTCATCGTAGCTGTGCAGCGAGTCGATCTTGATGTCACGGTCGACGCCAGTGCGAAAGCGCTAGCCATCGCGGACAATCGCGTCGGCGAACTCGACCTCGCGTGGGATCCCGAGGTGCTTCGGCGCTTAGAAGCGGATGGGCTCGCACTCAATGGGTTCTGGACCCCGGACGAGTTTGCAGACCTGCTGTCTGCAGGAGGCGCCACTACAACACCGGGCGAAGACGCGGTCCTGGCGCCTCCGAAACACACGTCAGTGCGCCGGGGCGACATCTACCAGCTCGGACGCCATCGCCTGAGCTGCGGCGATGCCACCACCTCCTCCGAGGTGACCGGTCTACTCGACGGTGCCCGTCCCCTCCTGATGACCACGGATCCGCCCTACGGCGTTTCCTACGATCCGGCAGAACGGCATCGCGCCTATCCAACCCAGCGGACAGCCGTCGGACGCGTGCTGAATGACAACCGCGCCGATTGGGGGGCCGCCTTTCAGCTCTTTTCCGGCGAGGTTGTCTACGCCTGGCATGCCGCGTTGTACGCCGACGTCGTCATGACCGCGCTCCGCCGGGCGGACTTCGAGGTGCGCAGCCAGATCATTTGGAGCAAGTCGACGCTTGTCCTCAGCAAGGGCGCGTATCACTGGAAGCACGAGCCGGCGTGGTACGCCGTCAAACGCGGCCGAACGGCGCATTGGTGCGGCGACCGCTCTCAAACGACCGTCTGGGAGGTACCCAACCTCAATCCCGTTGGGGGCGACCGAGGTGCTGAGAACACACCAACCGGGCATAGCACCCAAAAGCCGGTGCGATTGTTTGAAATTCCGATCCTGAATCACACCCGGGCTACCGATGCCGTCTACGACCCCTTCGTCGGATCAGGGACAACGCTCATTGCAGGGGAAAAGTTGGGCCGCACCGTCTTCGCCATGGACCTGGACCCTATCTACGTTGACGTGGCCATCCAGCGCTGGGAGACGTTTACCGGAGCCAAGGCGACGAAGGTCGCGGGATCACGGTCAGTCCGTCAGGCACGAGCGCGCCGGAAGTGACGCGCTCCCGAACACGACGGCGCTCGAGCGGGGGCCAGGGCGGCTATGAGCCGCCGGCCGTGCGGATGGGTCGGGACGAGCGCATCATGGAACTCGCCCTGGAACGCTGGTCGCAGCGGCGCATCGCGGCGGAGGTGGGCCTGTCGCAGGTCGGCGTCCTCAAGGCCCTCCGACGCATCCTGCGCGAACACGCCAGCGGCATCCACGACGACGTCGAGGCGTACCGCGCAAAGCTCCTCTTGATGGCTGAACGACGTGCCCGCGCGGCCCGTGAGGGACACGACCGCAGTTGCCAGGACATCACCATCCGCCGACAGCGCAAGAGCGGCGGATCGGGCGTGGCAGACGGCGCGACCACGGCGGAGATCGAAACGCAGTCCTCTGCCGGCAATCCGCAATACCTCGCCGTCGAACAACGCTGCGACGAGTTCGCAGCGCATCTGTTGGGACTGCACGACCGCTCGGCTGGACCGGCCGTCCCGGCATCCACGTCGACCACCGCGCAGGGCGCGCGCCTGTTAGGCACCATTTCCACGGAGACATTGGAGCGCGTACATGCGGACCTCGCCAGACCCTCTCATAACGGCGCTACACACTCCGACGCTGATCGAAGCGGAACTCGCCCGACGACAAGCACAAACGGGAAGTGACGCAGACGTCCTGCGCTGGGTGGCCGCGACGTTTGGCGTGACGATCCCAACCCAGTCCATCTGCGCCGGCCATACCTCACCCGCCGAGGCGTTCCTCGACGCATTCCGCGCGCGATCGTCCGTCTCACTGTGGATTGCCTCGCGGGGATTCGGCGGCAAGACGTCGCTACTGGCTGTGCTGGCACTGACAAACGCCATCCTCCTAGAGGTCGATGTCGTCGTGCTGGGTGGATCCGGACAGCAGTCCTCTCGCGTAGTCGATCGCGTGCACCGCCTCCTGGCGTCGGGACGCGTGCCGCGCGCATGGCTCGTTGGAGAACCTGGACTTTATAAGACGCAATTTATTTGGGGCAACACCATCGAGGCGTTGACGGCCTCTCCCACGGCCGTGCGCGGTGCCCACCCTGTCCGGCTTCTCATGGATGAGATCGATGAGATGGAACTGCGCATTCTGGAGGCGGCGCAAGGACAGCCGATGGACCGCGGCATGGTGCGAGCCCACACGGTCATGAGTTCGACCCACCAGCATGCGAACGGCACTGTGACGGCGATGATTCAGCGAGCGGCTGAGACCGGTTGGGCGATACATCGCTGGTGCTATCACGAGACGATGGAACCGCACGGATGGCTGTCCACGGCACAGGTCCGACGAAAGAAACTCGAACTCTCGCAGCGCATGTGGGTGACGGAGTACGAGTTACAGGAACCGTCGGCCGAAGGTCGCGCGATGGATCCGGATGCTGTCGACCGCATGTTTGAAGCTCCAGCAACGCCGATTTCACAGGATGCGCTGGCGCGCATCTGGCGAGGCGAAGCCGGCATCAAGACGCACCGGATCTTTGATGGTCCACGCGGGCCGTGGTACACCGTCGGTGTCGACTGGGCCCAAAAGCGCGACTACACCGTCGCAGTCGTCTTTCGGTGTGACACGCGTCCCTTCCGCGTCGTCGCGGTCTACCGCACCCACCGACTCCCGTGGCCAGAGATGACCGAGCGCGTCGGGAGTCTCCTGGATGAGTACGAGGGCCCTGCTGCCCACGACAACACGGGTGCCGGCGCGGCCATTCGGGAATTCCCGGCACTGGCATCGCGACATCAACTCCTCGACGTGACGCTCGTCGGCCGCGACCGGACCGATCTTTTTCGGAACTACATTGGGGCGGTTGAACGGGGAGAGATCGTGTGTCCGCGGATCGACGTCGTGTACAACGACCACAAGTACTGCACCGAGGAGGACTTGTTCTACGGCGGGCACCCCCCAGACACATTGGTCGCGATGGCGCTGGCCTATCACGCCTTCAAAACAGGACGTGAGCCGGGCGATT
Source organism: Acidobacteriota bacterium (assembly GCA_947465275.1). Lineage (GTDB taxonomy): Bacteria > Acidobacteriota > Vicinamibacteria > Vicinamibacterales > UBA2999 > JBEBGV01. The sequence goes on from CANIAI010000015.1 coordinate 8,688, forward strand.
TTGGGATCTCGATTTGAGATGCGCCTTATGAACGTTTGGCCCGTCGAGGCGCCTTCTTCGTCGCCGGACCCGCGCCGGGTTCGAAGAGTTCCCCGAGACTGACGGCCCGCGCGAGGTAGGCCACGTTCACGAGTGACGGATCGCGCCCACCGTTCAATCGAGGGATGCCGAGTCAACGGCCCACGATTCGGCACCTCGCTGCGGGAAGTCGAGGCGCGACGGGATGCACGGAGGAGCGAACGCCCGTATCTCTAACCCGCTCGTTTCCGAGACCCGCGACCGGGCTTCTTGGGCAGACGACCGTTGACGGGGGTGAGTAGTTCTCCCAACGTCACACCGAGCGCCTTGGCTAGGTAGCCCAGATTCACCAACGTCGGATTTCGCTCGCCGCGCTCGATCCCACCCACGTAGGTCCAGTGAAGATCGGCACGCTCGGCGAGCGTTTCTTGAGACCACTGCAGCCGAGCGCGCAATTCGCGCACCCGGCGCCCGAGCGCGAGCCGTACGTCCACCCGGGCATCGTGATCATCAGGACTTGCTTACACCACAGACTATAAGTATTGTCACGACCACGGTGCTATTGCCTAAAGGAGATGGGAGATGGTTCTAGGATTCGTACTTGTGGCGCTACTCGCGGCGTGGGTCTACTGGGATGCTAAGACTCGCCAGGTCGATAAACCGGCAGTCTGGGCTCTCGGTACGTTCCTCCTCGCGATCGTTGTGCTGCCGGTCTGGCTGATCAAGCGCCCCGCTACGGGAGGACCGACGCGCCCGTGTGTGCATTGCGCCGAGCCGATTCAACGCGCGGCCGTTGTATGTCGCCATTGCGGGCGCGATGTGCCTCCAGCGGCAGTGCCGCCCGTTTCCGGCCCGACACGCACGGGCGGGGCCCAGGTCGTACGAGGCGTGTTCGTGGCGGTCGTAATTATCGTCGGCGTGGGGATCGTCACGGGCATTGCGGTCATCTTTCCCACCATCGACTCGCTATCAGGATCAACGTCGAGCAGCCTCACGCTGGCCGAGTACAACGAACTCACTACCGGCATGAGCTACCAGGAGGTGGTAGCCATCCTGGGACGGGGCGGCGTGGAACAGAGCCGCGCCTCCATCGCCGGAAGTACGACAGTCATGTACACGTGGAGCGGATCCGGAACCGCCAACATGAACGCGATGTTTCAGGACAACCGACTCGTCACGAAGGCGCAGTTCGGACTGAAGTAACGGAAACTTAGACGCATGGCGGGCGACCAACGCCGGCCTGCCTCGAACCTTCATAGTCCGGCATGAACGCCGTCAATGCTCTTCGTGCGACGTGTCATCCCACGAGGGTGCACTTTGGCTTTCGGTTACGGGCTTGGACGTATTGCCATTACTCTTCCGCATCACGACCTTGCCTCTCTCCGCTCGATCGTGAACAGGCGGTACAGCACGGGGAGTACCAGGAGCGTCAGCAGCGTCGACGAGAGAATGCCGCCTACGACCACGGTGGCCAGCGGCCGCTGGACCTCCGCGCCTCGACCTGTCGCCAGCATCATCGGCAGGAACCCGAGCGACGCGACCAGCGCCGTCATGAGCACCGGGCGCAGCCGGGCGATCGCGCCATGCCGCACGGCTTCGTCGAGGGTCTGCCCCTGTTCACGGAGGCGGTCGATGAACGTGATCATGACGAGACCGTTCAGCACCGCGACGCCGGAGAGCGCGATGAAGCCGACGGCGGCGGATATCGAGAACGGAATCCCACGTGCCCAGAGGAAGAACACGCCGCCGGTCAGCGCCAACGGTACGCCCGTGAACACGAGCAGCGCCTCGCGCACGGCACCGAACGTCGCATAGAGAAGGCCGAAGATGAGCAGCAGCGCGACCGGGACGACGATCTGCAGCCGCTGGCGCGCGGAGAGCAGCTGCTCGAACTGCCCGCCCCATGCCGTCCAGTAGCCGGCCGGAATCGTGACGGACTCCTGCATACGACGCTCGGCCTCGTTCACGAAGGAGCCGATGTCCCGACCGCGGACGTTGGCCGTCACGACGACACGGCGTTTGCCGTTTTCGCGGCTCACCTGATTCGGCCCTGGTGCGATGTCAATCGACGCCACTGCGCCGAGCGGAACATACCCCGTCCTTACTGATGCCTGCGTGACGCCGCCTGTGCCTGTCAGGCTCGCCCCCACGGGCAGGGGCACCGGCAGGCGTGCCATCTGGCTAAGATCGCCACGGAGCTGCTCGGGGAGACGGACGATGATGTCGAACCGACGGTCCCCCTCGAAGACCTGGCCACTGGACTTGCCACCAATGGCCACTTCAATCACCTCCTGCACGTCCGCGACGCTGAGACCCAGCCTGGCCATTTCGTCCCGCTTCAGCTGGATTGTGAGCAGCGGAAGGCCCGTGGTCTGTTCCATCTTGGTGTCAGCCGAGCCGGGCACACTCGAGAGGACCGATTCGATCTGTGTGCCGACCTTGGCAAGCACGTCCATGTCGTCGCCGAACACCTTCACCGCGACGTCGCTGCGCACGCCGGCAATGAGTTCGTTGAATCGCATCTGAATGGGCTGAATGAACTCATAGTTGTTGCCGGGCACGAACTGCAGCTCCCGCTGCAGCTGGGCGACGAGATCCGGCTTGGGTCGCCCAGGATTCGGCCACTGGTCGCGTGGTTTGAGCATCACGTACGTGTCGGCCACGCTCGGCGGCATGGGATCAGTCGCAATCTCCGCCGTGCCGATCTTGGAGAACACGTAGTCGACTTCCGGATACGTCTTCAGCTTTTTCTCGAGCGCGTGCTGCATGTCCACGGCTGTGGTCAGGCTCGTACCCGGAATGCGGAGGGCGTGCACGAGCAGATCGCCCTCGTCCAGGCTGGGAAGAAACTCGCTGCCGAGACGCGTAGCCATGGCGCCACTGATCACGACGATGGCGAAGGCCGCGGCAGCCGTAATACCCCGATTGCGCAGCACGAACGCCAGGGCGGGCTCGTACAGCGTCGAAGCCCAGCGCACCGGTGCGCTTTCCTTCTCCGATACGCGTCCGGTCACGAACAGGGCGACCGCCGCGGGCACGAAGGTCACCGAGAGAACCATGGCGCCGAAGAGTGCCGCGAGCACCGTGAACGCCATCGGGTAGAACATCTTTCCTTCAATCCCCGTAAGCGTAAGGATCGGCAGGTAGACGATCATGATGATCGTCTCGCCGAACAGCGTCGCCCGCCGCACCTCCCGCGACGCGTCGAAGACCACATCGAACCGCTCGGCCCTCGTCAGGGTGCGCCCGGCCTCATGCTGGCGCTGCGCCAATCGCCGCATGCAGTTCTCGACGATGATGACGGCACCGTCCACGATGATGCCGAAATCGAGCGCGCCAAGGCTCAGCAGGTTGCCGCTGACGCCCGCCTCCACCATGCCCGTGATCGTGAAGAGCATCGAGAGTGGAATAACGCAGGCCGTGATCAGCGCCGCACGGACGTTGCCGAGGAACCAGAAGAGAACGGCGATGACGAGCAGGGCGCCAATCGCCAGGTTGTCCTGGACAGTGCCGATCGTGGCGTCCACGAGCGTCGTGCGGTCGTAGACGGTCTTCGCCACCACGCCTTGCGGCAGCGTGCGATTGATCTCCACCATCTTCGTGGCTACGCGCTGCGAGACGACCCGCGAGTTCTCGCCCATCAACATGAGGACGGTGCCCACCACGACTTCCTCACCGTCCTGGGTGGCCGCGCCGGTTCGCAGTTCGTTGCCGAGCGCGACGTCGGCCACGGCGTCGAGACGGAGCGGCGTGCCCTGGTGGGTACCGACGACGATCCGGCGGATGTCAGCGATCTCCTGAACCTGTCCGGGGACACGAATGAGGTACTGCTCGCCTGCCCGCTCGATGTAGCCGGCGCCCACGTTGGCGTTGTTGCGCGCCAGTGCCTCGAGCACACTGCGGAACGTGAGACCGTAGGACAACAGGCGTTCCGGATACGGCGTCACATGGAATTGCTTGGTGTAGCCGCCAATGCTGTTGACGTCGGCCACGCCGGGGACGGTTCTCAGCTGAGGGCGCACGATCCAGTCCTGGATCGTCCGAAGTTCCATGCCGGAGTACGGCTTGCCCTCCGCGTTCGCCGCCCCGGGTTTGCCCTCGACCGTCCACAGGAAGATCTCTCCGAGTCCCGTCGCGACCGGCCCCATGGCCGGTTCCAGGCCTGGTGGCAGCCGGCCTTTGACCTCCTGGATGCGCTCGTTGATGAGTTGGCGCGCCCAGTAGATGTCCGTTCCGTCTTCGAACACGATGGTGACCTGCGAGAGGCCGTACCTTGAGATTGAACGTGTTTCCTCGAGGCGCGGCAGTCCGGCCATCGCGGTCTCGACGAGATACGTGATTCGCTGCTCAGCCTCGAAGGGCGAGTAGCCCGGTGCCTCGGTGTTGACCTGCACCTGAACGTTGGTGATGTCAGGCACGGCGTCGATCGGCAGACGGGTGTAGTTGTAGGCGCCAAAGACGGCGACGCCGAGCGTGGCAATGAGGATCAGCCAGCGCTGACGGATCGAGAACTGAATGATGCGTTCCAGCATGACAGGCCTCAGTGGTCGTGCGTGGCGCCGAGCTTCCCAATCTCGGCCTTGATGGCGTAGCTGTTCGCCGCGGCGTACTGGTCGCCTGGCTTGACGCCCTTCAGCACTTCCACCCACTGCCCGTCGCTCCGCCCCAGTTGGAGAGGCCGTGCCTCGAACCAGTCCCCGTCCTTGACGAACACGACCTGCCAGTCGCGGAACGTCTGGATCGCCTCGGCTGCGACCGTCACGGGGACGGTCGCGGACTCGCGCACGAGCCGTACCGTGACGAACAACCCCGGCCGCCACTTGGCGTCCCGATTGGATAGAACGATACGGGCCACGGCCGTGCGGCTCTCCTGCCCTACCAACGGCCCGAGATAACTGAGTCGCCCACTGGTCTCGACGCCGAGATCCGTCGACACAACCGTAGCCGGCTGCCCGACGCGCACCGCGCCGAGGTCCTTCGCGTAGACGGATACGTCGACCCAGACCGTAGAGAGATCAGCCAGCGTGAAGATGTCCTGCTCGGCCGTCACGGCTTCGCCGACCGTCACGTTGCGCTCGACGACAACGCCGTCGAGCGGAGCCCGGAGTTCGTACCGCGCCATCGTGTCAGCCGGCGCGGCAGCGAGCCCCTCGAGTGCAGACGCCGGCACACCCAGCACGATCAGCTTCTGGCCCGATAGTTTCAGCGCAAGCCGCGCTTGTTCCGCCAGCTTCTCCGCGAGGCGGTAATCCTGCTCGGCGGAAATCTTCTTCTTCCAGAGCATCTCCTCACGCTCCACGATGACTCGCCGGTACTCGGCGTCGTAGGCGTCCTCGATGTAGTCGCGCTTTGCGTCGGCGAGCTCGCGGCTATTCAGGACGGCAATCACCTCGCCTTTTCGTACACGGTCACCCTCCTGCTTTCGTACTTCCTCAATCACCCCCTGGAGGCGCGGAACGACGTGAGCCACACGGGTTTCGTCGGCCTTCACCTCTCCGGGCAGTTCCAGCAGCGTGACCATCTCGCGGGAACCGACGGTATTGATCGTGATGCCGGCGCTCGCGATCTGGTCGGGACCAAGCTTCACCTTGCCTTCAATCTGGGAGTAGCTCCAGGCGTGAGTCGCACCGGCATGCTGCGCGATCACCTTCACGTCAAACGAATGCGGCTCCTCGACTTCGGCCGTGCCACGCAGATAGCCGGCCTCCGGCACGAAGGTGATGCGGTCGATGCGCCCGCCCAGCCTGTGGAGCTCCACCTGGAGTGAGACGTCTCCCGGAGGGACCGGCTTCAGATTCGCGTCGTAGGGATAGACGCGGAACTGGGGAGGAACACCAGTCTCGTAGATCGTCATTTCAACCTGCAGCGAACCGTCCGAGAGCAGCCGCGCGCCGCGCGGCCCGCGGGGATAGTCGAGCGGCCCAGGCGCGTGTTCCTCACCTTCGACACTTGTCGACTGACGGGAGTCGCTGCGGAGAATCATCGCGCCCGTGACCGCCGCGGCGACGAGAAGGATTCCGATGATTGCTATCGACCGTGTACGCATGATTCCTTACTCTCTGGCTGTCGCCGAAATGGCGGCGCCTGGGTGCAGCGGCGCGCCGATGAGCCGCTCCACGTCCGCAACAGCCTTGTGATACTCGGCCGAGGCCCGCACGTACTGCGCCGTCGCACTGACAAGCGTGCGCTGTGCGTCCAGTACTTCGAGATACCCGAACTTGCCCAGGCGATAGCCTTCGCTC